>JAFAVN010000612.1 GCA_019242435.1 Verrucomicrobiota bacterium
AAGTGCGGCCTCTGGCCGGATAACTTGGTGGCTCTGCCCCCAAACCCCCGGTTCGGGGGGAACAGTAAGCTAGCCAAACACCACGCAGAAAGTAGAAACATCACGTCCAGCCTTGCCACCTTTTTGCAGAACTTGACGCACACAACTTAGGAATGCCGCAGGGCGTTCGAAGGCCATTTACTTATACCTGCGTTCGCGCGAGCTGTCTCAAGGTCGCGGTAAAACTCCATATGGCTCAAAGGCCACAGTTTCCCACAGCGATCCCCATAGGGCAGGAGCCACTCTTTCAGATTCTCGGACATCTCAATCAGGCGCCGGCGGGCACCCTTCGCATGCTCTGCGGCAACTTGCACGAACCCCCTCGCTATGTCGACATCAGACCACCTTAGGCGCAAAATCTTGGCACTGCGCACCCCGCAAAATGCTTGGACGACCAACAATGGAAGAAGCTCGAATCCAGCAGCGTTCAATAGCTTTTCGCATTCAATAGGTGATAGAATTTCCAGGGGCTTTGGCTGGAACGCGTACTTTGTTAATTGCGTTCAGCGGATTGCTGCTCGCGTACGATCGCTTCATAGCAAAAGAAAGAAGCGCTGACATCGCCGTATGGAAGTTGTTGAAGCTTTTTCGTGACTGTTCGAGGCCGTGTAGCCATTCTTCGACTTCGTGAACGGAGAGCTCGCTGATGAGCCGAGGTCCAAAAGTTGCGTTGAACGAGCCCAAGCGATATTTTAAATCTCCGACGTGACGCTCGCTTCGCTGATTGAGCGTTTGGAGTTTAAGGTATTCGTCGATCGCTGCCTGAACTGAGCAGGATCTCTTTCGCGCTTCGTGATGAGAAATAAAGAAGCTGACCGCGTCTTTTAGCCAGGCATTGTAAGGTTTAAGGCGATCCCAGCAATCGAGCGCCATCCGTAGCCCGTCTGGAACGAGTAAGGCTTTCTCGCCTTCTTTGCGCAGCTTCTTTTTGACCGTAGCAAGCTCTCGCTCTCCGGCGTCTTTGGTACGAAAGAATTTGCGCTTGCGTTTCCTGTTTACACGCGGCAGCCCATCAATCGCCCAGTATTGAAGAGGCAAGGACTCGTCTGTTGGAATCCGGACTATATGCGCAACCAAAGGCTTCACGTGCGTGATCATTCGCACCCAAGGCCGCTTAATGTCAATATGCCGTCAAGGTATCAGTTGAGGGTCCGACAGGTGCCTGGAGGTAAATCCTCTCGAACAAAGGAGTTACGGTCCATTTAGGCCTGGCGGAGTTAACGGGGCTCGAACCCGCAACCTCTGCCGTGACAGGGCAGCGCTCTAACCAATTGAGCTATAACTCCTCTCGAAAGGCGGAGACACTAGAACTAAACGCTCCCGGCTTCAACCGCAAATTTTCCCAATTTCAGGCGGCTTCCACCGGCCTAGAAGTTCCAGCCCAGCCGGCGAAAGCCAAGTTATTTATGGGACAGGACACTGGATCCGGGCTCCGATCTTCCGGCACTCAGCGGACCCACCTCTTTCATCAGCTCTGCCACTGCCCGTTCGATCTGCGGGTCTCGTCCTTCTGCCACACTTTTCGGGTCGTTCATGACTTCAATGTCGGGTTCCACCTGAGTTTTTTCCATGTATTGACCCTGATCGTCCACAAACCCTACCTGCGGAATCCCGAACAACAGCGTCGGATCTACCTGGAACTCCCACCAGACTGCCGTACCCGTCCCGGGGACCGGCATCCCGATGAACTTTCCTATCTGGAAATGTTTGTAGACCCAGGGGAACAACATGCCGTCGGAATAGTCGCCTTCGTTAGCAATAAGCGCTGTCGGTTTGGACCATTTGTTCGAAGGCTCCCATCCCAGGAACTGGCCGCGGGGTACGAACTTCAAATACGGCTTGCCTGAAAGAAAGGTGGCCAGTTCATCGTGCAGGTTTCCGCCACCATTGTAGCGAGTATCCACAATCAGCGCCTTCTTGGTCTGCTCACGTCCTAAGGCTTCGGAGTAGGTGTCCCGATAGCTCTCGTCGACCATGCCCCGCACATGCACATAACCTATGGTCCCGTGGCTGAGTCGGTCTACCAGCTCTCTCCGCCTCTTGACCCAGCGATCATACAGCAGATTGGATAAGGCGGCTTGGCTCACTGGCTTAATCGCGACATCGAACCTGTTGTTCTTCGCGGGATCAAAGATGCTGAGCAAAGTCTGCTTCCCGGTCTTAAGATTTAAAAGCGGACTGATGTCCATTCCGGGCGCCAGCGCAGTGCCGTCGATCTTCTCAATGATCATCCCGGCCTGAATCTGGCCCTCTGCTGTGACTAGTGGGCCCTTCTCGATCACCTCTTGGATTTTTAGCCCTGCGCCTTGATAGGCAGGATCAAAAAATGCCCCTAACGAAGCGGTCTGATCCCCGCCCTGCGGGAAAAAGCGGCAGCCCGTGTGGCTGGCGTTCAATTCCCCCAGCATTTCACTCATCATCTCCGAGAAATCCCGGTTGTTGGTAATGTACGGGAGGAACTTCGCGTACACTTTTTTGTAATAGTCCCAATCCACCCCTCCCATATCGGTCGCGTAAAACTTTTCTTTTTCGAGGCGCCACATATGCTCGAACAGCGCGGCTCGCTCCGCCGCCCCGTTCAGTTCTTTCGGGGCACTGAACCCGACCGGCTCAGTTTTCCCTGACGCAAGCTCCACTTTGCTGATGTGCCCGTTAACCAGCGTAAACACATTTTTTTCGTCCTTATCGAATGCCAGCTGGATCGGAAACCTCGGTCCGAAGTGCTCGACCGTCGGCGCTGCGAATTCGGACAAGCGCTTCAGCTCTTTGGTGCGCGGCTTCAGCAGCCAGAGATCATAACCCTTGTCGCTCTTGGCGATATAAACGAGTTGTTCACCGTCCTTGGTCAGAAGCATGTCGGTCAACTCTGAGGAGGCCAAAGTCAGCCTTGCTTGCCGATCTTCAATATTCGTTAAGTCGATCTTAATCGGCTCAACTTTTTCGGATCCCTCTTTGGGGCTTGGCGACGGCTTACCCGCCTGCAGGGACGGGCTAGCGCTCGGCGAAGGACTGCCGGCCTGTGGTGAAGAATTGGCCGACACTGACGAGTCCTTGCTCGGCTGAGGGGAGGGACTTCCCTGTTCTTTCGCTTCTTTCGATTTCTCGCCTTCTTTCTTTTTCTTTTGTTCTTCTTCTTGAGCCTTTAACGCTTCGTATTCCGCCGGAGAAAGTTTGAAGCGATCAAAAGCCTCTTGGGTGAAAAACATCTCGAATACGTCCATCTGGTCGCCGGCGTCGGCGCCGGTCCCGTGCAGCCCGAATTTGTCGTTCTCCCAGATCATGGTTTTACCGTCCATCGTCCATATGGGGCGAAAGCTCCCGTAACCGCTTTTGGTAAGATAGATCACCGGTTGGTCCCCAGAGGCGGCGACCAGCCCGACCTCATTCGACCATCGCTCCGGCTCGTTCAACGTGACCAGAAACCATTTCCCGTCTGGCGACCAATTAAACCATTGATCACCATCCTCATACGAATAGTTGTGTTGGCCCGACAGGATGAGTCGCGTCTGTTTACTCTCCAGATTGAGCACCTTTAACGTGGTCCGGTTCTCCAGGTACGCCACTTCTTTGCCATCCGGAGAATATTTTGGCAGGAAGTTTTCCTGCCCGTTTTCCAGGATGGGGTGGACATCCACCACCGTCGAGACGGAAAAGTAAGGTTCTTTATCCGGAGGCTGGACGATGGCTGCTTCGTAGAGACCCCAAGGCTTGCCGTACTCGGCCGCGAATACCAGTTTGCGCCCGTCCGGGCTGAAACTGAGGTTGCGTGCCTGCCCCGGCCGATTTGTGATCCGCTTAGTTTCGCCATGTTCAGTCCCGACTGCATAGATATCGCCGCGAACCACAAAGGCAATTTCTTTGCCGTTCGGACTGGCCACGATTTCCGTTGCTCCCTCAGACATCGGAACAGTCTTGGTCTCGGCGGAACTATCCGCAATTGCGATATGAATCGGGACTTTAGCAGGCTGCGTCGCGCCGGCCGGAAGCAGATAAATCTCGCCGTCGAACCCGAAACACAGATCTCCTCTATTGGAAATGCTGAGAAAGCGAACCGGATTGTTTTCGAAATTAGTAACCTGCTCAGGCGACCCTGGCTGGTCATGGTTCAGCGGCAGATGCCAAACATTAAACGAGCCGCTTTCTTCGGAGAGATAATAAATTGAGTTCTCATCGGGAGCCCAGACCGGGTTGCGATCTTCGCCCGGATAGGTGGTCAGCTTCCTGTGGTTACCAGTCTGAGCATCATAGATCCAGATGTCGTGGGCGAACGCACTGGTTTGGTGTTTGCGCCAAAGATTCTCGTACCCTTTCTGGTCGTCGTAAATGATGTGTTGGCCGCTCTTGTCGTAACGGGCGTTCAAAGCCGGCGTGACCAGGATCATCTCCGGTTCCTTGCCGCCCTCGATCGAAACCTTATAGAGCTCCGGGAACCGCTTTGGAGCCGGAAATTTCGAGCTCTGGGCGGTGACCATCCGTTGGGCCGTAAAAACGACAAATTGCCCGTCGGGAGTGAAGTCGGTTGGAAATTCGTCGGCGGAATGGGTGGTCAACCGGCGCGCGGGGCCGCCTTCCGCACTGATCAGGAAAACGTCGTAATTGCCGTACCTATCGGAGGCAAATGCGATCGTTTTGCCGTCCGGCGACCATACCGGGCAAGTGTCTACCGCCGTACCTGCCGTCAGCGGTTGCGCCAATCCGCCTGTGGATGGCACCGAAAAAAGGTGCCCTTCGAAGCTGAACGCGATCGTTTTACCATCGGGCGATAGCGCTGGATAACGCAACCAGAGAGGTGTTTTATCCGGCCCAAGCGGCTCGGCCGTCGCGCCCTGACTCCCGGTCACCATGCCCATCCACATCATGGCCAAAAAGCCGACCCGCCCGAAATACCGGAGCCCACGTACTGCCAACGGTTTTGAAAACATTGACGTTAGTACACGATCAAAACCGAAAAAGAAGCAAAAATTTTCTACACACATGTGCACAGCGCCGGCGCGCTCTTAGCGACGCCCCTCCGAAATGGGTGACGGATTCCCAGCATCGGAAAACCGCGACCCGCGAACCGTGAACCTTAGACCCTAAATCGTATAATCCAAGAAATAGGCATCCACTTCCCGGATCACTCGCCGGCAGCTTTCAAGGCTAAAGATTTCCGTTCCACTGTCCGCGGACAGGAGGCACGAATCCATTTCCACCCACCACTGCTCCGCGGTTTGAGCAGCACTCAAAATCGATGACAGCTGCTTGTAAATGTTGTCCGGCCCCAAGCCGCCGGTATAACCACATGCCGAAAACCGTTTCAGTCCTTTCGGCCACTTCTTCTGGCCTGCTTCCGGTGGTCCGACCTGATCGAAGAGGACTGAGCAGGAGGCACCTTTTACTAGGGCAGCATCCGCAATTTCCAGGTTCCGCTCGCGGATGCGAAAAGTGATCTGTTTTCCCTTATACTTCTCGATCAGATCCATCAGTCTCGGCAAATCTACTGATGCTATTCCATTGTCCGAGTTAATTTGAAGCCGGCGAAATAACGGCCAAGTTTCGCCGTATTGATCGAGAAGCGCGACATCTTCCCCCCGGAGGAAACCGCTTGCGTCCTTTCCCCAAAGATGAGCGGAAAAGGGTAGTTCCGGATCGAGCTTCCGAATCCAGTCGATCTTCGGAAAGCGAGGTTCCAGACCCTGTCGCTCCGTCGAAAGCCAAACGCCCCATTCAACCGTGAAATAGTGTGAGCGAATCTCCCGTAGCCGGGTGACATCGACATTTTCATCTATGCCGGAAAACGTGACTCCAAGAAAACTCATCGATAGCTGGCCTCTGCGGAATTCTCGAGGAAGCCCCTATGCCTCTACTTTCGCCATTTGTCATCTCACTTTATCATCCTGCGTCGCTCGCACGCCTTCGCCCTCTCCGGGTAAAGCCCGCGACCGCCGGTGTAGCTGCAGATCGCCTAAACTGGCTGGGTCGCGAGCCATCCAGGCCACCGATAAGCGAAGTCCGAGCGGCCGCACTATTGCGCGTTCTCATTTTCAACGCGAAGGTTATATCCCGGCCCGCAACCCCAACCTGCAACCCTTCCGCCAATAGCGGATGCGGGCATGGGGTTCCGCCCCGGCGGATGCGGGCGCAGCCATCCAGAAGGAAGTCCTATGACGGTCAAAGAAATCCATCAGCACGATTATACCAAGGGGAGTGTCCGGTACACGATTCATGTAGAAGAGAAAGAGGGCGGAGGTATGTGGGGTACGTGGAATTGTCACGATTGCAATGTCGGCGGCTCAGCCGGCAAAACATCAAGCTCTATTGACGAAGCCGTCGAAGCGGCCAGAAGCGATCTCGAACGGCATCATACTACGAATCACGAAACATAGATCCGGATTAGCGGCCACTGCAGGGTGGTGGCCGCTACGTCTCCTTTTTTTCACAATAGACAGAAGATTCAGATGTTCCTTTATCGTACCTCAAGAGGTTTATTGGCCGGCTCGGAGAAAACCTGTTTTCATCTGCCGGATTCCGATTTCGACGAGTTGGTCAACCGGCCGTCTTTGTACAATTATCTTTCTACCGTCGGGTCCGAAGCAAAACCGGCCCGATTTCCTTTGCCGGAAGAACTGCTTGCGCCTGTAGGTTCTCAGGAGGTGTGGGCTGCCGGCGTGACTTATGAACGGAGCCGGGAAGGGCGCCGCGAGGAGGCCAAAGAAAGCGGAGCGGCCGTTTTTTACACCCGTGTTTATGATGCCGAGCGTCCAGAATTGTTCTTTAAGGCGCCGGGTTGGCGAGTGGTGGAGCCCCACGGAAAGATCCGGGTCCGCCGCGATGCTCGCTGGAGTGTTCCGGAGCCGGAACTTGTCCTGGTCATCAACCGAGACGCTCAAATCCTCGGCTATACGTTGGGAAACGACGTGTCGTCCCGGGATATCGAGGGGGAAAATCCGCTTTACCTGCCACAAGCCAAGGTGTACGACGGCAGCTGTTCTCTGGGCCCTGCGATTTTGGTGACAGAACACCCGCTGGACCTTGAGACCATGATTACTTTGCTCATCGAGCGGGGCAACCAGACGATTTTCCAAGGTGAAGTGCCTCTCCGCCGGATCCATCGCGAACTGGATGTCTTGGTTGAATACCTTTACCGAGAACTCAGTTTTCCCGCAGGCGCTTTATTGATGACGGGAACCGGGATTGTTCCTCCAAATGACTTTACTTTGTTGCCGGGCGACGTAGTAAAAATTTCTGCTGCGCCTATCGGCGAATTGGTGAACGAGGTTGGGTGAAGGTAGAGCGAGACCCCCCAAGTCGCCGAACGCTATTCACAAAGAGGTAGAACGTTTCGAATTCCTGGCATGCGGGCCCTGAAAACGGCCGAGCCGCGTTCCACGATATGATCTGCATTACCCGCACCTGAACTCGTTCCCATTGCTTCGGGATCAGGCTTATCTCTGAGAATGGAAGACCAAGGGTGAGCGGCTCGGCCGTTTTCCGGTCCTGCGTGCGGAGCCGGTCTTGGCTCGGCTAAAAAAGGCAGGACCCGGGACGGATCTTAACATTCGACATTTAATCTTTCTGCGATTGCCTGTAGCTTCTTTTTCATGATTGG
>JAFAVN010000453.1 GCA_019242435.1 Verrucomicrobiota bacterium
GTCCAGGCGCCCAACGGAAGGTTTTCGCGCCCAAGTTGATTTTACGCCGATCCACAGCGCCGCCGAAGGTAACCGATAATCAATAGCAGTACGCAGTAAGCATCGGTAGGGCGAGGCTCCGGACCTTCCGCAAATTGTATGCAAGGCGATTGCCCTGACCCAATCGCCGACTGGCTGAACCGCAAATTGGCCGAGCCGTTGCCGGCTCGGCGCGCGCGTCGGCCGGCGCACGACACCTTCAGGAAAAGGCTTCAGCCCTTGGGGAGTCGCTCAGGCGGTTCGGGAGCCTCGCCCTGCCGATGCTTAGCTCACTGCGAACTGATTACTGATTATTGATTATTGAACAAAGCCACCTCCGCACCGCGTCATTAAAGTCACTAGGACGTTCCAAATTCGGCATGTGCCCCACCCCTTCGATCCACAACAGCTCGGATCCCGGCAGAAGCGCCTGCATCCGGTCGGCATCTGCCCGCGTAGTAAACACGTCCTGATCGCCGACTACCACCAGTGCTGGGATTGCAAGTCTTGCCAATGTCTCCTCATAGTCGGGTCGTTCAGCGCGTCCTCTCAGCGCAGCCGCTGCGCCCGCCGGATCGGTCTGGCACATCATGGAAAACACCTGGTCGGCAGCCCGAGGTAAGGCGGCGATGCTTCGGGCCGACAACATCTTTGGTAATACCTCTGCCGCATATCCCTTCATTCCTTCCCTTTCAAGCCGTTCGGCCATCTCGATCCGTTTCCGCCGCCCTTCCTCGGTTTCAGCTCTCGGGAACGTTGCAGCTAACAACACTCCTCGTACTCTTGAGCGATACACCCGGCAAAACTCCATCACGATTTGTCCACCCATCGACAACCCGCCGATCGCGGCCGTATCTACTTCGAGAAAATCAAGCAATGCGGCGATATCATCAGCAAAGAGACTTAGCGTTGTCTTGCCTGATACAGTGGAACTCTCTCCGTACCCGCGTAGGTCCGGCACCACTATTCGCCACCCTGACCCAGCCAATCCTTCCACTTGAGGTCGCCACATCGACCTATCGAACGGATGCCCATGCACAAGCATCAGCGCATCCGGCCCACTCCCCACATCGTCATACCCGATCGTTATACCATTTACCAAAGCTTTGCTCACCGCGGTAGCCCTCTGGAATGGCAAATCGGAAATAGCAGATAGCAGATATTCATACGCAAGTATTCCCAGCTACCAACTGGCCGCCTGCCACCCATTTTCTCCCTCTTCTCGTTCTACCAATCGCCTCTCATTTCTCATCTCTCACTCAAAGACCACCGCGCCGCAGCGACGGCAACCAGCAGCAGCCCTAAGACTATCCAAAGCCGAGTTTCGATCTGTTCCCCCAACACCAGGCTGGCCGCCAGCACGGCTAGCACGGCCTGTAACTGCTGGATTTGGCTCATCTTGGCGACTCCGCCGAGAGCTAAGCCTCGGTAATAAAAGGCGAACCCGAGGAATTGCGAAACCAATACCTGATAGAGAAGACCGAACCAGGCAGACCCGCCTGGAGCGTGAATAATTCCGGCTTTCAGAGTGGCATAACCGATTAGCAGACCCGCTCCCAGTGGCATCGAAAAAGCCAGTGCCCAACAGATTGCCCTCCATCCGCCAATTTCTTGAGAAATCAGACCGCCCTCAGCATAGCCGTAAGCGCAACCTATACATGCAATTACGATTAAAAGATCCGCGCGATCCAACTGCCAGCCGTGGGAACGTCCCAGTAAAAACCAGGCTACCACCGAGGTCGCACCGGCGGCGATCAGCCAAAACTGGAGCGGCGGGCGCTCCCGTTTCCGGATGACACCAAATAGAGCGGTCAAGATAGGCAATATGGCTCCGATCGTAGCGGCGTGACTTGCGGGCACAGTCCGTAACGCGATCGTGGTGAGTATAGGAAAAACGAACACAATCCCAACTGCCGCCAGACAGATCCGGGCAATCTGTTTACCGGTCGGCAACGGATATTTCCCAATCAGTACACAGCCGGTCGCGATAATTCCTGCCCCGGCAGCTCTCGCCAAAGCAATCAACCCGGGATCAAACCCGCCCAATGCCAGGCGGGCCGTCACAAACGAGAAACTGAAACAGAGCACCCCGATCGAAGTGAAAATCCATCCCTCTAATTCCCGCCGTTGGTCTTTTGAAGAACCTGGAATCGCCTTCGCCTCCAAAGAGCAGGGTCGATGGAGTGTCGGAATGAGCCCACGCGATTTCAACGAAAACCATCTCGGGTTAGCTTCCATCCAACACAGATTCCTTGGATTTTCCGACCAGAACAGATACAGAATACCACTTATCCAATCCGAACAGAACATTACTGATTACTGATTGCCGCCACCTCTCACTCTCACTTCTGACCTCGCAACCTCAACGTGGATCACTCATATCAGCAACTCGCCAATAATCTCCAGAAACAGATCAACGCTCGGACCTATCTGCCCGGTGACCGGTTGCCGTCCGTACGCGAGTTGGCGAAAGATCACGGTCTGAGCCTGGAGACGGTACTGCATGCTTTACGCATTTTGGAGAATAACGGGTTAGTAGATGCTAAAGTCCGCAGCGGGTTCTATGTCCGGGAACCGAAGCTCCAGTCGGTAGCTACTCCTAACAAAACCGCGACGGTATTTCGAGCAAAGGACGTTACCTTGAGTCTGCTACGGCACCAGGCGGTCACCTTCGGGACATCCAAAAATATTGTCCCGCTTGGTCTGAGCCTACTCAGCTCAGAAGTGCTACCCACTCGCCGGTTGGCGCAAACGCTCTCCAGCGTGGCTCGACGTTACCCGAAGGAGACATCCAACCAAGCACCGGTCGCCGGGATGGAGTCGCTGCGGCAACAACTGGCCCAACGTGCCAGTAACTGGGGCTGTTTTCTTTCACCGGACGATGTGGTGATCACTTGCGGCGCATCTGAGGCCCTGCACCTGGCGCTACGCGCCGTCAGCCACCGGGGCGACATTGTCCTCGTCGAGTCGCCTTGTTACTTTGGTACCCTTGAAATCATCGAGAGCCTCGGTTTGAGGGTGATCGAGATCGCTACCGACCCGCGAGAAGGAGTTGATCTCCCCGAACTCGAGAGCGCTTTAAAACGGTTTAACCGGATAGCAGCTTGTTTATTGGTTACAAACGCCAGTAACCCGCTCGGCTACACCCTGACCAGCAGAATTAAACAAAACCTCGTACGCCTGCTTTCACGCTTTCAGGTGCCCCTGATTGAGGACGATATTTTTGGCGAATTGCATCGACCGGAGACCGAGCGACCAAAAGTAGCAAAATCTTTCGACGAAGATGGCACGGTCATTTTAGTGGGTTCGTTTTCCAAGACTCTGGCGCCAGGACTCAGGATCGGTTGGATGGTCCCGGGCAAATTCCGGGATCGGATATTACAGTTGAAATCGGCCACCAGTCTCGCGACCCCGTCACTTCCTCAGTTAGCGGCGACCGAGTTCCTGAAATTCGGCTCTTTCGACGCGCATTTGCGTCGGCTGCGAGGATTCCTGGCAGACCAGATTTATCGGTTCAGCAGCGCTATCGCCGAGAGTTTCCCGCCGGCTACGAGAATCTCACGTCCTAGCGGCGGCTTTCTATTGTGGCTAGAGTTGGATGCCGACTTTGATGCTCTCACGTTCGCCGCCAGCGCTCTCAATCGGTACCGCATCGCCGTGGTTCCCGGAAATCTTTTCTCCGCCGGCGGTGAACGTTACCAAAATTGCTTTCGAATCAGCTGCGGCCATGCCTTTTCCCCCCGCTTCGCCGAAGCTATCGCGACTCTCGGCAAGCTGGCGTGCTCGCGTGAAGCTCGCACGCATGACAAATGACAGATGACGGATTGGCCTCGGCGAAGTCGCTGGGAAATCGACTCCTCATGGTTACGATCCCTTCTTCCATGTGCCGCGAACAGCTGCCCGATATCTATTTGTCATTTTTCATTTGTCATGCGGTGCGAGCTTCACGCGAGCACGCCAGCTTGCTTTTCCCGATAACTTTGCCGACCATTGGCCACCAGCGGATCTATGACCTGGTATTACTTGACTGGAAAACAGCCAATCGGTCCAATCGAGGAAACCGAGATCGATCAACTCTTCCGACAGGGCTTGGAACAGTGTTGTTTTCGAAAAAGCTGCAGCGTTTAGGTGATCTTGCCGCTAACACGGTTGTGATTCGGGTGGATAAAACTCTGCGTCCCGATCTGACACCTATTTTAGCAGATAACTACAAC
>JAFAVN010000032.1 GCA_019242435.1 Verrucomicrobiota bacterium
GGGTGGGTTCCGGGTTTCGAGTTCGGTTGTAGCAGCTCGGAATCAGAAACCCGGAACGCGGATCTCTTATCCTGGCAGGGAGCCGCTTTGTAGGCCGCTAATTCCATGAGCGGCGAGCAGGCGGCTCCCCGCCAGGATAAGAGATCCGCGTTCCGGGTTTCTGATTCCGAGCTGCTACAACCGAACTCGAAACCCGGAACCCACCCGCCTCTAACTGGCCGACAACGCCTCCAGCACAGCGCTGCCTTGCCGAACAAAAACCAGGATCCTGGCCAACGGCGCATCCGCTTCGATCGTCCGGCCTCCCAGGAGCGATTCCTGGCTGTCCGGCCGGCGCCAGTTCCCCCCTTCCGGCAGATAGACTGATCGCTTTCGCATGCCTTCATACAATACCGGTGCTACTAAAATATCCGGCCCGAACATGTAAGCATCCTCGATCTCCCACGCGTGCTCGTCCTCCGGAAAATCGTAGGCTAACGGTCGCATCAGCGGGGCTCCACGTTCATGAGCTTGCACCATAAGATCGCGGACATATGGCCTTAGCCTCTCACGGAGCGCCAGGTAGTAAGTGAGAATCGCTTCGACTTCTTCTCCATAGCTCCAGATTTCGTTGCCTGCCCCACTGGTACACAACCCGCCGCCTTTATCGCTCAGCGGTAGTTGATGTGGTTCGCGGTCGCCGTGCATTCGCAGCACCGGCGTGAACACGGAAAATTGGAACCAGCGCACGAGGCATTCGCGAAAAGCGGGATCGGTATTCACGCCGCCATGGAAGCCGCCGGTGTCGCTAGTCCACCAGGGAATACCTGCCATTCCCATGTTAAGTCCGAGCGCGAGCTGATTACGTAGTGATTCGAAACTGGAATCGACATCACCCGACCATATCAAAGCTCCGAATTTCTGGCTGCCCGCCCATGCACAACGTACCAGGTTAACGATGCTGGTTTGCCCTTCTGCTGCCATTCCTTCATAGAATCCTTCAGCATATTTACTGGGATAAATATTCCCTACTTGGAGGTCGGTTCCGGCGTAATAGCGGTAATTATCAAAATCGTATACGGTGTACTCGGGCTCTGCTTCATCCAACCAGAAGATACGAACGCCTTTGTTGTAATAGTTCTTTTTCACTAACTGCCAGATATACTGTCGGGCTTCAGGATTAGTGGCATCAAAGAATACCGTGTCCCCAAGAAAATCCATCGTGACGAGGATGCCGCGATTCGTGCGCACCAGTAGCCCGCGGTTATACATCTCTTTGAAATGACTGGAGGTCTTATCGATGGTTGGCCAAATCGATACCATTAGCTTCGTGCCCATCGAGTTGAGCTCAGCGATCATCCCTTCCGGATCCGGCCAGTAATCGGGATCGAAAGTATACTCGCCCTGCTTGGGCCAGTGAAAGAAATCGACCACAATCACGTCCAGCCGGATACCTCGCCGCCGGTATTCGCGGGCTACCGCCAGTAACTCATCTTGCGTCCGATAGCGCAGCTTGCTCTGCCAAAGGCCCAGCCCGTACTCTGGCATCATCGGAACCGTACCGGTGGCCTTGGCGTAATTCTCCACAATCGCCCGAGGAGTGGGACCTGCGGTGATCCAGTAATCGAGCTGTCTGGTGGAATATGCAATCCACTCAGTTACATTTTTTCCAAACGATACCGTTCCGATCGCCGGATTGTTCCACAGAAATCCGTAACCCAGGCTTGATACCGCAAACGGCACGCTAGCTTGTGAATTGCGCTGTGCAAGTTCCAGCAGGCAACCCTTATGGTCAAGAAACCCATGTTGATACGCGCCCATGCCATAGATCTTCTCGCTCGGCGTGGATTCGAACCGCATCGTCAATGTGTAATCACCGCCGGTTCGAGGAGTGAACGTCCGGGGATAAATCTTTAGCGCACTATTAAAATAAGCGACAGCCTGCGCATCCACTTCACCTGTCGCTGCCTGCATATTGCCAAGGCGATGGCGCATGTATTCAGCCAACAGCAGCTCGCCGGAACTATCATAATAACTGATTTGTCCCCGCGGGTCGACGCGCGCAATGATATTGCCGTTTCGAATAGAGGCGCTGGCGCCGCCCGCCTCGATTTTAATTTCGGCGGTAGTGGCCGATCGTTCATTTTCCAAGGCCCAGGATTCCGATGCAAATCCGGGGAACATAGTCGCGCGGACCCTCAGCGCATCCTGGCCCCAAGGCTCGATTTGCAGCAATTCTCCCGCGAACCTTCGCAGCAGGGCTCCATCCTGTGTCGTGAACATGACGTACTCATGTTCATGACAAATGACAGATGACAACTGACAAAATACAAAACGAGGCGACTCACCCTTCGCTGCGCCAGGCTTAAGCTTGGCCTATCTCGATTTTTTGTTCATTAAAAAGGGATGATTCTACAATCTGTCGGCTGGTGGTGCTTTGTTCCGAAGCTTCTTACGCCCGAGCAGTTTATCCGCGCAGCTGCCGATGCTGGTTTTCCGGCGCTGGACCTAGTACCGGCGGATTTCTTGCCGGTGGTAAAGGACCACGGCTTGGCCATCTCGTCGATCCAAGGACATCTTCCTTTAGAGATCGGGCTCAACCGACGGGATCAACATGAGCGGATTCACCGAGAGATGCGAACTGCGATCGAGTATGCCCAACGCTTAGGTATTCCTAACGTACTCTGTTTTAGCGGCAACCGAGAAGGCTTAGATGATACCGAGGGAATCAAAATCACTGCGGCAGGCCTGGCGCCGATCACGCAAGTTGCTGAAGAGGCAGGAGTCACCCTGGTGCTCGAGCTACTGAACAGTAAGGTCGATCATCCTGATTACCAGGCGGATCATACCGTTTGGGGACTCAAGGTCTGCGAGACAGCAGGATCATCGCGAGTCAAGCTGCTCTATGACATCTATCACATGCAGATTATGGAAGGCGACATCATTCGCACGATTCGTTCCTTCCACGATCGAATCGGGCTCTTCCACACAGCTGGGAATCCGGGGCGCAATGATCTGGATTCTGCTCAGGAACTCAATTATTCGGCTATCTTGAACGCGATTAAGGAAACCGGTTACTCAGGCTATGTCGCCCACGAATTCATTCCCAAAGGAGATCCGGCCGTCGCCCTGCGCACGGTTTACCGGGAATCCGCCCAGGCGCTAGCCTAACAGATTGTCGAAAACGCGATGAGGATTTCCGACCGAGCCGAAGACTGGCTCCATAGGAGCGGCATCAACGCCGTTAATCCGAAGGCTATCAACCTTGCTAAATAGATATCGCTCCTACGGAGCTGGTCTTTTTTTGCTTCGGGATCTATAAAGATCTGAGTCCTTCGGAGCCATTTTTCAACAGTCCCGGCGGCCTGGGAAGATCAACACAGACGGAGGACAGACGTTAGCCAAGCTGCCCGAGAAGCTTTCGCTACAGGCAAGGGAAATGACCAGGTCCGCTTCGAACT
>JAFAVN010000082.1 GCA_019242435.1 Verrucomicrobiota bacterium
ACCGTTCGCAGTTCGCAGTTCGCCGGGCGTGCAGTTGCCGGTTTCATATGAGAGGTACAAGACCGGTTCGACCTATTTGACCCGTTGTACCTATCCAAATGGCACCGAGCTTCCGGGTTCTCACAAACGCGAACCGGCTGCCTAAACTGGGAACTGTGAACCGCGAACTGTGAACTTCCCTCCCTAGTCCGCTTCTTCCGTTTCGTGAATTCGCGCGTAGTCGACCTCAAAGCGGCCGTTCCCATGGTCGGTGTAAATTTCCACGAAGCGACGGTTCCAAAGTATTTCGTCATAGCTGTAATCAACCAGGCTCTGTATCGGCGCCGGGATCACCGTGTCAATGCAGACAATCGATGCCAGAAGCCGGGCATCGGTCTTTTTGAGATCCTCGGCCGTCATGCCATAAAGCGGGCTTTGTTCATCGATCCGGTGCCGAATGGTCAGCGCGGCCGGAAACGCCAGGAGGCGGTCGAAGTCGAGCTTTAACGGATAAAACCGCCGCACTTCCGGATCTTCCCTGGTCGATTCATTTCGAATCAGCATGACGCGAAATTCGGCTTCCACCATGGCATGATGGCGCAAATTTGCTACCCTCAGCATCAGTGTCGGCACGCCGTCAAAAGGCCCGATCACCACAAATTTACTGAAGAGAATCCGGGCAGTTGGCCGCGAAAACCGCACAAAAATTAAGCCGGTCACTACGGCCATCCCAAACATCCCGGTCATGATCTCTACAGTAGAGACGGTATGACCGTAAAAATTATTTGGGTACATGTGGCCGTACCCCACCGTCGCCAGTGTCTCGACACTGAAAAAAAAGGCATCCGAGAATGACCCAGGTGTCATCTCGGCAATCGAGTTGCCACCCGCCCAATAGAGAAACGCGAAGACAATGTTGATCGCGATGTAGATACCGAAAACCAGGAGCGCGAATTGCGGCCAGGTCAGGGTGAGAACCAGGTGATACGTGTCGCGCCAGTCGAATCGTTTGGCGTTTAATTTAACGAATTCGAGGTGACCGGCTTTCACCGAAACGACGTCTCGCTTTTTCATGCGTGTTTCACGACATGCCAGGACGGTTCCAGGCCAAAATGATAGATAATCAACTCCTTGACGTAGGATTGCATTCCCGCTTGCTTCCTTGTGGCAGGAAAGATCTTTTGGTCAAAGTTTTCTAGTGCACCCCGGTTCTGCCAGAAAGAGGCGGCCAAGAATCGGTCCCGATTGCCGTCGACCCGGCAGATGAGAGCGCCCAGCATCCCGTCGGCGGCCGCTAAAACCGGATTCCAGATCTCCATTTGCCTCGCCACAAAAATCGGTGAGCTATTCGCCTCTAAAGTGGCGTCGCTCACTCGCACAACCTCTGCCGTTTCGGCCAGAACCTGCGGATTGCTCTGATTGATTCTCATGATGACACTGGCAACGCTGATCTCGATTCGCTGGATAGTGTCTCGTTGTCCGGCTGCAAGGTCATGGTACCCGCTCTCTATACACCCGCGATACGCTCCAAAATCACGCCAGACCGCTAGAACCCCGGCTTTCGTTGTCGACGAATCCAGCCAGCCACCGACTTGAACAATGAAACCCTCATACCCGACTAGTTCAGACCACCGCCTTTGCGCCTCATCAAATGCCGCCCGGTTCGAAGCTTCTGCTACGATCCATTTTGCTAGCATCACAGCCTACCTTGCGACGACATACGCTCTCGAGCAACGGAGGAGTGATTCGTAACTACTGATTAGCAAAGACAGCGGTGGAAGGGGGGAGATTGGAAGATTGGAAGGATGGAGGGGTGGAAGAGTGGAAGGGCGAACGCACACGGTTGAACTTCGAACTGTCGAAAAAGGGCGACACTGCCGACAGATAAAACAAGACTCCGGGTTCCGGGGGTTCCTGAGTCTGGTGGCCAAAGCCTGGAAATTGAGTTCAACGTTTGACGTCAAAAGCTCCTCGTTCCATATACGACCTGTTAAACATTTTAACACCGGACCACGAACCAGAAACTCGGAACCAGGAACCTTGGTATGCGCATTGTCCTACTCGGCGGAACCGGCCACATCGGTACTTACCTCGTCCCGAGGCTCGTGGCAGCAGGCCACGAGGTATTTGTCATTGCCCGGGGCGAACAAGAACCTTATCAACTGCATGCTGCCTGGCAGTCGGTCCATCGCCTGAAGATCGATCGGACAGCCGCCGAGAAAACCGGTGAGTTCGGGCGGCAAATTGCCTCGCTGGAGGGGGACGTTGTGATCGACCTCATCTGTTTCACCTTATCGAGTGCTACTCAGCTCGTGGAAGCACTCCGGGGGAAGGTTCAACATTTCCTCCATTGCGGAACGATCTGGGTGCATGGCCCCAGCGTGGTTGTGCCAACCAGCGAGGAGCAACCGCGCCGCCCTTTCGGTGAGTATGGGATCCAGAAAGCCGCCATCGAGGCCTACCTGTTGAGAGAAGCCCGGTTGTATGGTTTCCCCGCTACTATCCTACATCCCGGACACATCGTTGGACCGGGATGGAACCCGCTCAACCCGGCAGGCCACTTCAATCCCAATGTGTTCTCCCGTTTAGCTCGAGGCGACGAACTGATTTTACCTAATCTGGGGTTGGAAACCGTTCATCACGTTCATGCTGACGATGTCGCGCACGCTTTTTACCAAGCCATGATTAATCGTAGTGCGAGCCTCGGCGAAAGCTTTCATGTTGTTTCTCCCAGCGCGATCACCTTGCGCGGGTACGCCGAACAAGTGTCCGGCTGGTTCGGCAAGAAGGCTCAGCTTCGTTTCTTGCCGTGGGATCAATGGAAGGAGACGGTCTCGAAAGAAGAAGCCTCGAGCACCTGGGATCACATCGCCCACAGCCCAAACTGCAGTATCGGCAAAGCCCAGCGCCTGATCGACTACCGCCCCCGGTACACCTCACTCGAGGCCGTCGCCGAAGCGGTCGAGCGCCTCGGCGCCGGCGGCTAGGGGCTGGTACCGGTACCGAGTTTGGGGCTTTCTGGTTCGGGTTCCGGATCCCTGCCCTACCGATTACCTCTCACTTCTCGCTTCTCCGTTCCAACCTCACTACCAGCATCATCTCGATAAACGACTTGACGCTCCCGGCTGGATCGAACTTCAGCCCAACCTCGTGCCGGGTCTCGGCATCGGCGGCGGCAGCATGCCGGCGCAGGTAATCCACCGTTTCTGCTTCACAACCCGCTTGTTTCACCCACCATTCGAAAGGCAACTCGTAAGGAACCATCTGTTCTCTGACCCAGCAAAAATCCGCGGCCTCGGCGAGCTCACGCCATTGGCTTACCGTCCGTTGCCGAAAGTGCGAGGGATCCCGCACCTGTTCCCATTTTTCCAACCAGTCCGAGACTCCGGCCGACGGGCTGATCTGATCGGCCAATACAAAGCGCTGACCTGGCTGCAGCACTCGCCTCACCTCATCTAAAAATTTCTCCAAGTTGCGAAAGTGGTGTGGCGCATGCCGTGACACCACTAGCGAAAATGACCCGTCGGCAAACGGGAATTCCTCGGCCGAACCTTCCTTGAATTCAATGTTATTTAATTTTTCCTCGCGAGCACGATTTCGAGCCTGCTGCAGCATCCCTGATGCGATATCGAGACCGATAATTCGCCCTACATGCGGCGCCAGGGCAAAGGCGGTGTTACCCGTACCGGTGGCCACATCCAAAGCTACATCGGCCGGCTCCGGTTCTGCCATCTCGACCAAGACGGGAAGACTCGGACCTGAGCGGTGCACGGTACTGGTAGCATACAAAGCCGCCTGTTTATTGAATTGTTCACTGCTAGAGGTGGTCTCCATCTGAGAAGGCTCGAGGCTCCAGGTGCAAAGTTCAAGGTTCGAGGTTAGCCATCCGTTCTCGCAGGTCGATGATTCAGGTCAGACGGCTCTGGAGGTGAGCCGCTTTGGAACGAGCTCAACCAGGCTCGCGAGCCAGACAACCCGGGCACGGTTAGACCCAAGCACGTCGCTAACAGGCAGCTCCCGGGAATCACCTCATGGCAACCATCGAACCTACGATCTTTCCAGAAATCAGGCGATCGATGCAATCCGCCGGACCGTTCCCGAGAGCCGCTTGTTAGCGAATCTCGGGTCATTTTGCATGGGGTTGCTACCCTCGCGAGGCTGCATAAGCAAACCGCCAAAGCGGCTCCCCTCCAGGGC
>JAFAVN010000103.1 GCA_019242435.1 Verrucomicrobiota bacterium
AACCCATAACGCCGTCAAGCGGAAACTCTTGTTTGATTTAACGGCATGGATGGTACTTGGGGCGATCCAAACGGCACGCTGGGGCGGAGTCACCCATAGCCCGTCCTCGGTCCGCACCGTGATGACACCTTCGCTCGCATAAAGCAGCTGGCCGCGCTTATGCCGGTGGCTAGGGATCTCGCCCGCTTTATAACGGCGTGACCGGACAAAGGCGGGACAGGCCACGCTGTCCGGGTCAGTATGCATTCTGCTTAGCTTGTCCATTTTGCCCTATTTTTTGTCAAAATAGCCCGAGATCTTCATCCGAATCCAGATAATTTCATTCCGCACCAGATTTTAGGCAGAGCGCTGAGGGCATCTGTGACAAAACCGGTGCGAGCTAAAATGATGAGAGTCGAACCAAACATGCAAACGGAGACGTCCCGTCCAGGTCCGGAGGGGCACTCCCAAGGTCATCGTCTTCCTCGGAGAATCCACGGTTCTCCCCATAAGGAAAATCTGGTCGGGATCGTTCTTTTCGGCCTCTCCTTCTCCCACCTGCTCAACGATACTGTCCAGTCATTAATCCCCGCCATATACCCGATCCTGAAAACCGCCTTCAGGCTCGACTTTGGCCAGATTGGTTTGATTACTCTCACCTTCCAATTGACCTCTTCCCTCCTGCAACCTCTAGTCGGGCTCTACACGGATCATAAACCTAAGCCTTTTTCACTCGCTATCGGCATGGGAGTAAGCCTGGCCGGCCTTCTTTTGTTCTCACAAGCCTGGAACTTCGGCATCATCCTGCTGTCGGCAGGTCTAGTCGGAGTAGGTTCATCGATTTTCCATCCTGAGGCTACCCGTATCGCCCGGTTTAGCTCAGGGGGCCGCCATGGGCTCGCTCAATCGGTCTTTCAACTGGGCGGATACATGGGCACGGCGCTCGGCCCGGCGTTGGCCGCGATTGTGGTTGTACCGGCAGGACAGCATAGCATCGCCTGGTTCTCCATTATCGCTTTGCTGGCCATGCTGGTGCTCACCCGAATCGGTCTCTGGTACAAGAGCTTCAGAGCGTCTCAGCAGAAAAAATCCGGCTCGCATCCGCTCAATCGCCCGATCGCCAGCCAACGCAAAGTGATCGCTATCATCGCGATCCTGGCAGCGCTCATTTTCTCAAAGTATTTCTACCTGGCCAGTATAAGCAGTTTTTACACTTTCTATCTGATGGACCGGTTTCACTTGTCCGTTCAGCACTCGCAAATGTTGCTGTTCCTTTTCCTATTTTCCGTGGCAGTGGGCACTATCATTGGAGGACCGATTGGCGACCGGTACGGCAGGAAACTGGTTATCTGGTTCTCCATCCTGGGGGTGGCGCCATTTACCGTCCTGCTACCATTCGCAAATCTGTTCTGGACAGGCGTGCTCTCCGTCGTGATTGGATTAATCCTGGCTTCCGCCTTTTCTGCCATCATCGTTTACGCACAAGAGCTGGTGCCTGGAAAAGTCGGCATGATCGGTGGAATTTTTTATGGACTTGCCTTTGGTATGGGAGGCTTGGGATCTGCCGTTCTTGGCAGGTTAGCGGATCTGACAAGCATCAGCTTCGTCTATCATGTCTGCTCGTTCCTTCCCTTGATCGGTCTCCTCACGGTCTTCCTGCCGAACTTGGATCGGTGGGTCGCGAACAAAGGACACTAAAGGCGCGAACCGTTAACAAAGCGAAAGGGGCGCTTTGGGCTTTGCCGAGACACGCGACAGTTTGTCTCGGCAAATGTTACTCGCCCTTCCAGTGGTCTTCCTTCTCATTCAGAATGGCGTCAAGAACGGGAGGCCTGTGGGGCAAAGGCAAAAGCTACGCCGCGCAGGACCATGCCGCTTTCCGGTGTACGGAGCACTTTAAATTTCCCGCCCGCTGCTTCGGTTGCGTTCGCGGCTGAGAGTTTGTCAGTAATCACAACCAATTGATTTCGAACTATCGCACGCCATAGCTCAATAGAACTACCAGAAAAAGGTCATTGGAACTATAGAACAGCTACCGGGTAATGATAGTTTTCTTAGGATATTTAACCTGCCGGCAACACTGATATTAACTCATGAAAAAACGAGCACAGCTAAAATCAATAGGATGACGACCACCGGTTTCGTCCTTTTTAGCATGCCGGCAGTCAGTTCCTTAGCGCCATGATCATCGCCATCGACGGTACCGGACCAGATTCTCCGGGCGACTACGCCAAGGAAATGAGGGGCTCGTTCTGCAGCCAGATCGGACGCACGGCAAACTCCGTCTATTTCCGCGGACCGACTCTGACTGGATCTGAGACCTCCGCCATTGCGAACGCGGCCGTGGCGGTGATCGCCGCCCGTAGCAAGCAGGTACTGGGTGAAGTGATGCTGGCGGGCTATAGCCGGGGCGGCTGCGCGGCGATCATCGCCGCGCGTCGATTGCAAGATCGAGGGATCACGGTTCATTCCTTGTTTCTGTTCGACGCCGTTGATATGCAGACCTCGGACTTGCATCTCTCTCAGATCATTCCGGACAATGTGCGCATGGTCGCTCACGTCCGGAGCGCGCGAAATCTACCCTTTTGGATCCAAAACCCGGTAAAATCGAGGTTTTATTTCTACAACACCGGCCGCTATCTCGCCGGCTCGGGAAGGTACGAAACGAAATCGTTCATTGGCAGTCATGGCGCGGTGGGCGGCGTTCCCTGGCCGGACATCAAGGAAGACGCCGGGTGCGCCCTGGCAGTGGCCGGATGGATGAACCAGCAGTTCAAAAACCGGGGACTGCGCATGACACTGCAAGGGTAAGCCGCGCCCGCCCCTGAGAGGTGGGTGCATTTCTTATCCCTGGATCAGTCATTCATGCGATCGGAATAAGCCATACTCGATCTGGCAAGCGAAAGCGGCTACAAGTGTTTTGAACGCCCGCTTTGCCCCGAATCAACCTATGGCTACTCAGTTGCCGTTTGGCCTTATTCTAAAGTTAGGCACTCTTTGGATTGCGCTTTTGATTCTTCCGTTGATGGAGCGAACCATCTTAGGCGCCAGAACCTCCTATGGTCTATTTATTGGTCTAGGATTAGTTTTCGTGCTGTACGGACTGACGATCCGTTCGATTTTACTTTTTCTGCAGCATACGAGACGGGAGCCTTTTTACGTCTGGATTATGTTCCTGGTATGGACCCTTGTCATTTGCTGCGTTCTGGCGGCATTTGCTTTAGAATATGATCTCTTGCCGCACACGTCGGAGCCGTCTTTAGCGAAGAGCCGGCCTCTCATTGACTATCTCTATTACGAGATCATGACCTTCACGACGGTTGGCTATGGCGATATAGTCCCGGTCACCGCGCCAGGGAAGCTGCTCGCTATCTGCACGGCTCTACTCGGCTTCACCCACGGCGTTACCTTTGTGGCATTAGTGCTGCTGGCTCTGGGCCACCACCAACCTGGCAACGCTCAAGAATGATCGGGTCCATGGGTTTACCAAAGGACCATATCCGCGTTCGCTCTCCGGAAATCGGTAGAAGCGAGCCGGCGTCGAATTGTCTAAAGAAAATGCCTCAGCGGCCATTTCTTTCGGCGGTTCACAAGTTTTTCGCTTGACAATCTGAAGCTTGCTCGTCTTCCATGGCAGCCAGCAAGGAGCAGGCTTTAACCAACTGCTTCGCGATCTCCGGCAGCACCAATGAAAATCGGAGAACTGGTTTATTTAATCACTGATCGACACCAAACCGGGGCCGGGATCCCCTGCATGGTCAGTGCACTGCATGACTGCACGGTCGAAGTCATCGTTGAATCCCCTCATAATCCCCCGGTTTCGAAAATCTACAGCTTAGAGGACATCCTTAACTCAAACGTATTCACCCATTCGATCCTCAACCTGGTCTATCAGACCTATGAGGAGATCCAGCACAGATACGGCTCGATACTTAATCTCACTACCGAGCAAATCGCTGCGCAACTGCTCCGGAATGGACTTGCGCCGCAGACTGCTCGTCGCTGTGTCGATCTCATTGACCACGTCGCTTGGCAAAATCAAGCGCTGCCGCTGCGTCAATGGCTGGAGAGCATTCGTGACTTCTACCATCGTCCGCGCCTGGCAGGGAAAGGCTTTCCCATGCCCGGTTCTCGATCCGCTGCTCCGGCGGATAGCGAGGCGCGACCCCTGGTACCGGTTTGATTCAGCTCGCCGAAGCCTCCCCGGCTTCACGTTTTCGGGAAGCGCATACCGCATGGTGATTCCTTCCGTTTCGACGATTAGCACGCCTGCCGTCGGACCAGCAAGTCTACAGCCCAAAAAGTTGTTCCGCGTTTCCATGCGCGATCCGCTCTTTGTCAGCGGCACTTACGGGTATTTGCTCCAAAAACGCACGTGCCTCCTTCATGGACGCATATGGGTAATCGGCCGAGAACATGATGCGCTCCACGCCAACCTGGAGCAGCAAATCAAGAAAAGTCGGCATGAAATTGAAGCCACTAAAGGTGTAATGAACGTTCTCCCGAAGGTAGCTACTGATCGGACGACCCAGTTTTGTCATCGCCATCGGAATAACATCGAGTCTTTGCATCATGAACGGAAGTGTCTCACCCAAGTGTCCGATCACGATTTGTAGCTGGGGATATTGGTCAAATACGCCGCCGAGGATCATACGAATGACATGAATAGCCGTTTCGATGTGCCAGCCCCAACCGGCGCTCGCTAACATGGCTGTGACTACCGGTGAAAAGCCGCCGTACGACGCTTCGATCACGGCTTTTGGCGGGAAAGTCGGATGAATATAGATTGGCGAATTCAGCGATTCAGCACACTCGAGAATCGGCCAAAAAAATCGGTCATCCAGATAGCGGCCTTGATGATGGCCGTTGATGACCGCTCCTTTGAAGCCGTGCCTTCGGGTCATGCGTTCCAATTCTGCGGCCGCCTCATCCGGGTGCGCCGTGGGCAAGGTTGCTAATCCGGCGAAACGAGTCGGACTCCGCTTTACCGCATCAGCCAGAAAATCGTTTGTATCACGAGCAAAAATCGTCGCCTCAGAAATGTCCAATTGTTCTGTACCCGGAGAAGTGAGCGATAGGACCTGCACGCTGATCCCGGCAGCATCCATCTCAGCCATCCGGTTCTCGCCCACGTCGCAAAGCCGGTCGATCAGCTTGGCCGCTGGCCCACCGGATCGCAGAGCCCGTTCTTTTATCTCGCTGCCCGGCCCTTCCAGGAAGCGGGGAGTGGCAAAATGTTCTTCGAGAGTAATGGTTCGCATTGCAATTCAGCGAACTTTTCTCACCTCAAGAAGACTTCTCAACAGAAAGGGTCTCCTGTTCCTCATTCTGGCTTGCAGCGAAGTGCTTCCACTCGACCAGCGAATAACAGGCAAACGGATTGCGCCTTTCGGCCAGACCGAAGTTGACAATCAATGTGTTACTTTTCAGTTCGGTACACTGAGAATATGAGTATTAAAAAGGAATTGTCCCCAAAACAACGTGAAGAACTACTCAGGGCATTGAAAGCCCGTTTCGAGAAAAACATGAACCGCCATCAAGGTCTTGAATGGGCTAAGGTACAAGCAAAGCTGGAAGCCAATCCCGGAAAACTTTGGTCACTCAATGAAATGGAGAAAACGGGCGGTGAACCGGATGTTGTTGGTCATGATAATAAGACGGTCGAATACATCTTTTATGATTGTTCAGCGGAAAGTCCTAAAGGCCGCAGAAGTCTTTGCTACGATCGTGAAGCGCTGGAATCAAGGAAAGAGCACAAACCAGAAGATAACGCTATCGATGTGGCAGCCGCCATTGGCATTGAGCTTTTAACGGAAGAACAATATCGAGAGTTGCAGAAGCTTGGAAATTTCGATACGAAAACGTCGAGCTGGGTGAAAACACCTTCTGATATCAGAAAGCTCGGGGGCGCCCTCTTTTGTGATTGTGCAGCGGAAAGTCCGAAAGGCCGCACAAGTCTTTGTTACGACCGTGAAGCGCTGGAGTCAAGGAAAGAACACATACCGGAAGATAATGCCATGGATATGGCAGCTGCCATCGGCGTCGAGCTTCTAACGGAAGAACAATATCGAGAGTTGCAGAAGCTTTGATGCTTCGATACGAAAACCTCAAGCTGGGTGAAAACGC
This sequence comes from Verrucomicrobiota bacterium, assembly GCA_019242435.1. Taxonomy (GTDB): domain Bacteria; phylum Verrucomicrobiota; class Verrucomicrobiia; order Chthoniobacterales; family JAFAMB01; genus JAFAVN01. The sequence goes on from JAFAVN010000103.1 coordinate 6,106, forward strand.
CTGCGGATATCAGCAAACTCGGCGGCGCCCTCTTTTGT
>JAFAVN010000356.1 GCA_019242435.1 Verrucomicrobiota bacterium
TGGAATAGCGGCCCCGGCGACTGAAAAGATTGAAATACCCGGATCACGATCGCCGCGACCGGCAACACCAGGAATATAGAGGGAAGCGCGATCAACAAATCCAGAAGCCGCTTGCAAACCCGGTTGAACGGATTCTCCAGGGGTTCGTCGCGCAACGCAAAAAAAGCCAGACCATCGTCTGAAAAAGCAACGACAGGATGGCGCAATTGCTCGGAAAGATTGTTATAGATTAGAAAACGAACTCCGAGGCGTTGAGTCGTTCCCAGCAATTCCCGGCAAACCTCCGCTGGGATCTGACCAAACAAAATGACCAGCGTGACGTTTAGCTCTGTGAGCAGCAAGTGGAGATTGACTAAACAGTCAGAGTTTGTTCGTACCCCGGATGCCGAGCTTGCGCATACGATTGGCACAGATCCCACCGCCCGAAAGCCGAGCATCGATTTGGAATTGAGCCAGGCCTCAAGCTTGGCGCTATCCTCCGGCGGGCCGACCAACAAAACGCGTTCTTCCCTTGTGCCGTTGAAAAGTAGACGAACCAGGAACCGCGGCGCATAGCGGTTCAAGATCAACAGCGAAAGAAACTCAGCAGGCAAAAAAACTACCAGAAACAAGCGAGACATGAATCGATCCTTGGTCAACACCAGGAACAGCAATAAAACGCCGACGGAGAAGCAGGTTTGGCGCACTGACGTCTGCAGTTGGACGCTTAGTCCGGGATCCTGGATCTGGCGAATGGCTTTATTGAAATCGGTGGTAAAGGTTTCCAAAAGGAGCCCGGCCAGCAAAGCAGCCAGGTAAGCAAGATACGGTCCGGCAGCCACTCCTTCGCCAGAGGGCACCATCACAATATAAGAACAAAACCAAAGCCAGAACAGCACAGTGACAGCCGCACATTCAATCGCCAAGCGGAGCCGGAGGATTCCTCTTGTCCGGTGATGGATCATAACCGCGATCAGGCTGACAGCATTTTGCAGAACCAGCCGTCTTCCGTTTAACGATTTCGGCCTGCCACTGTCAAGCTCTGGAACGGTTCGCCCAACGTTGCCGTGCTTGCTGGAAGAGCTTTGGCATCTCTATCCATGATCTCCAGCGCGGCGCCAGGTAACGAATCAATCGGGCCCGACTCGGCCGAAAATAACTGTTGTAACAAATGCAAGCAAACGAAACGCTGAGCGGATCCGGCAATCGCAACCGGGTCGCGTAATGTTCTACCATCGCTTCGGGGATACAACGGCACTTCCACCCGTTGACATAGAGGAACGCTCCAAACTCCAGGTAAGAACTGCCAAAACCAAAAGTCTCCACCATGCGGAAACCGCGAGCAAAAACCTCACTCGGGTAAATTGTCGAACCGTCTGAAATGCCCCAGTTGTCGTTTGGATTTTCAATGGGCCCGCCAACCCCGGAGGGATGCAACTGATTAGCCCGTGCTGTTGATCCAACCAGTTTGCCGTCCAAGTAACCGGTTTCTCCGGTTGTCCAGACCGCGCCCGGGTCCTCCTCGATTGACCCGAGACATCGGGCTAGGTGATCCGTCGAGAGTACATGGTCGTCATCGACGGTCCTGATGTGAGTCCCCTGACAATGTTGTGCAACAAAATTCCGGTTTGCGTAAAGACCCCGCCGCGGCCCGCCTAAGTATCGGCAACCATGGTCCAGCGCCAGCGCGCGCGTAAGCTCAGAATACGAATCGTCCGAGTCGTCCGAGACTACAATCTCAAACGGCTGAACCGACTGTTGGCGAAGGCTCTTTAGACAGCGCTGAAGAAATTCCAGACGATTCCGCGTCACTAAGGCGATGCTGAGCAGAATCTCAGATGCCATGATTTTCGCGTTTCAGTCTGTTAGTCACAGCCATTCGGCCTTCGCACCGGATCTCGGGGCGGCGTGATTTGAACACGCGACCTCCTGCTCCCAAAGCAGGCGCTCTACCAAGCTAAGCTACGCCCCGTACTCCAATGAGGATTGCCAAACTAGCAGGGTGTCCGAGGAGTGCAAGCAGAACCCTTGGTCACCGATTTCCCCGGTGTTTTTTGAAAATGCTGCCAGAGACTGGCACGCCTTGGCGGGATCGCGTCCTCGCGATCCGGTAATCTCAAGGGCCACGTACCTTCGCCGATCGATGAATGCACCACTTCGGACACGACGGATCGCAGAGACGCGATCCCTCGTTATTGACTACTAACCTATGCTTCCCATCTAACTTTATTCAGTCTTCCCCTCTCCGTCTCGAATGTCCTTGTTTGGTCACCTGTTGAAGAACTGGATGCCTTCACGATGAGGTCTCGGGAATCTATTCGTGGCTCAATGTCACGGAAATGTGACAATTCTCAGATTGATTCCGCAGTCGACAAAAGCGAAACGCCGAGAACGCGCGCGAACGCGAAGCCAGTCTGCGTCAACCAATAATCACTTCTCTTCGCCGATAGCAAATAGCAAAGCCAGCCGATTAGTGACTGGGGCATTGCAGAGAACGCTCCCATCAAGGAATC
>JAFAVN010000576.1 GCA_019242435.1 Verrucomicrobiota bacterium
TGAGCCGTGAGATTACCGGCCATCAAATTCACGTTGTCAGTGAGGTCTTTCCAAGTGCCAGAAACACCTTCTACTTTGGCCTGGCCGCCCAGTTTTCCTTCCGTTCCAACCTCATGAGCTACACGCGTGACTTCCGACGCAAATGAATTCAGTTGGTCAACCATCGTATTGACGGTGCGTGCAGTGCGCAGGAAATCGCCTTTGAGAGGACGATCTTCGATCTCGATAGCGGTCGTCTGGGAAAGATCCCCCTGGGCTACGGCGCCGATAACTCTAGCCATTTCGCTGATTGGCTGTACTAAATCGGCAATCAGACCGTTGACTAATTCAATGGATTCCGCCCAAGCCCCCTCTGCCTCGCCTAGGGAGGCGCGCTCATTGAGGCGGCCATCGCGCCCAACTGATTGGTGAAGCCGAACCAATTCTCTGGCCATTCGCTGGTTCAAAGTGACAACCTCATTAAACCTGTCGGCCGTTTTGCCGGCGATACCGAGCCAATTCGACGGAAGTCGGACCGAAAAATCCCCGGACTCCAATGCGGCAAGGGCACTCAGCAGGGCTTTTGTCTTCGGATGTTCTGACCACAAGCGATCTCTGGCATTGGCTGCGGGCTTGGACCGGCCCTTGTCCGCTGATTTCGCTTTTGCATCCTTCCGCGACGAATGGGAGACCGCACTGTCTTGAGTTTTCATGCCATGCAGGAGAACCAACCGAACACTCCAAAAAGCTGCGACAGTGTTCATCGTATTGCCAGCGCGGACGAAATCTAGCGTAAATCTCGGGGAGAGTGCCTGATACCTCTACCGGGTATTTACCCGATCCCCCGGCAGAACGGACTCAGGTAGCGGCGACTGTCCCACTAGCTTGCTGATGAACCGTACCCCCTCGACCGTGCCGGGCGATGGATGAACTCTTGCCTCAAAACGCAGTCGCCACTGGGCATCGGTTTTGAGATAGGTTCCTTGCCTGGAAGTTAATGCGGGGCAACCTCCGGGCTGGGTACTGCAATCGCTTCGGGATAGCGGACCTGGCGGTGTCCTGATGAGAGGTTCACTTCTTTCGGCAAAACTTCCTGACAGAGCGCCGTCACGGGCTCATCTATGTGCTTTTCAGAATAACCAACGTAATCATGTATAAATCCATCCGCTCACCGATGCTGGAAATTGCCTACCTCGAAAGCGGTCCTATGGACGGCCCACCGGTAATCCTACTGCACGGCTGGCCGTCCGATGTTCACGACTGGGATGACGTGGCGCCAAAACTGGCCGCGGACGGCTACCACGTCTTCATACCGTGGCTGCGCGGGTTCGGCCCAACCCGGTTTCTAAGCGAGACTACCCCACGCTCCGGTCAACAAGGAGCGCTCGCCGCGGACCTTCACGACTTCATGGATGCATTGCAGATTCCGGCTGCTCTGCTGACGGGATACGATTGGGGCGGCCGCGCTGCCTGTATTGTGGCAGCCATCTGGCCGGGGCGGGTCCATGGCTTGCTCTCGATTACCGGCTACAATATCCAGAACATCCCCTTTGCCGGAAAACCGGCACCGGCCGCCCACGAATATCGCCTCTGGTACCAATGGTATTTTCAAACCGAACGCGGGCAAAGCGGACTCGAGCAAAATCGGCGAGAGATTGCTCGTCTGTTGTGGCGACTCTGGTCACCAAACTGGCAGTTCGACGATACTACCTTCAAGACCAGCGCCATTAGTCTCGATAATCCCGACTTTGTTGCTGTGACCATTCAATCATATCGTCACCGGTATGGAAACGCGCCGGGCGATCCTGCCTACGATGGGATCGAACACAAATTGACCGATCAACCGGCCATCAAGGTCCCGACCATTGTGCTCCACGGAGCAGCGGACGGTGTTACCAGTGTTGAAGAATCTGAAAATGCGTCGGTCCATTTCACCGGAAATTTCCAACGCCGAGTGGTACCGAAAGCAGGACACTTCCTGTCGCGAGAGGAGCCGGGCGTAGTGGTGAAAGCGATCTATGAGTTAGCCCACTGCTAAGCCGAACGGGATTTCTGACCCGCGAAAATTCGTGAGTGAAGTTCAACTATGCGTATCAAGGAAATCAGAGAAAAAACCGTCCTTATCACTTCCCAGATTGCTAATGCTTTCATCGACTTTTCCAAGATGACCTGCTCCGTCGTGGCGGTCGTCACAGACGTGGTAAGAAACGACAAACCAGTCGTCGGATACGGTTTCAATTCAAACGGCCGGTACGGGCAGGGAAGCCTTATTCGGGAAAGATTCGCTCCCCGCATCCTGGAAACGGATCCGAAATCGCTTATCGATGCTCAATTCGATAACCTTGATCCCGCTAAAATTTGGGCCCGTATGATGACAAACGAGAAGCCCGGTGGTCATGGTGAACGGTCGGTAGCGGTCGGTACCATCGATATGGCTGTGTGGGATGCGGTAGCAAAGATAGCTGAAAAACCGTTGTTCGAACTGTTAGCGCAACGTTATGGGACAGGCGCCCCAAACCCGAAAGTCTTCGTTTACGCTGCAGGCGGTTATTACTACCCCGGCAAAGGCCTTCCTGAGCTCAAAAAAGAAATGAACGGTTACCTCGATCGAGGCTACACCGTGGTGAAAATGAAAATCGGAAGAGGGCTTTTGGAAGACCTGGGCCGGATCGAAGCAGTTCTCGAGGAGCTAAAACCCGGCCGGCGTCTAGCCGTTGACGCTAACGGCCGCCTTGACCGAGATACTGCCTTTGCCTATGCCGAGGCACTGAAGCGGTACGAACTTTTCTGGTTCGAAGAAGCCGGCGACCCTTTGGACTATGAGCTTCAACGCGAGCTCGGCACCCGTTACTCAGGGCCGATGGCGACCGGTGAAAACCTGTTTTCGGTGCAAGATGCGCGTAATCTGATCCGGTACGGGGGGCTTCGTCCTGATCGCGACTGGCTCCAATTTGACTGCGCCCTGAGCTACGGACTAGTGGAATACTTACGCATTCTGCAGATGCTGAAAGAGCACGGCTGGTCGCCCGCCAGATGCATCCCGCATGGCGGTCACCAGATGTCGCTGAATATTGCGGCCGGCCTCGGTTTAGGTGGCAACGAATCGTATCCGGACCTATTTCAGCCTTATGGCGGTTTCCCGGACGGAGTCAATGTGGAGGAGGGCTATGTCAGGTTACCAGAACTACCCGGCATCGGGTTCGAGGGTAAGAGCGATCTCTATCGCGCATTAAAGACCCTGCTCGACTAGTCGACCCATCCGATCAGGTGTCGTCCCTGGTGTCCACTTTGCGCGCATCCGTCAATAATAGAGACCGTCGGAGCCACATGCTCTTTAAAATCGGTACTCTAAAAAATCTCAACCTTTGCCTCTTGGGTGACCGCAAGCGCCAGACGGGCAACATCCCAGTTCGTCAGTCGGATACAACCGTGACTGGCCGTGCGGCCGATGGCATCCGGATTGTTAGTCCCGTGAATCCCAATTCCCTTCTTATTCAGGCCGACCCAGGCAATCCCAACTTCATTCCGCGGGCCCGGTGGAATGTTATGGTAATCCCCGCTCCGCCTGCCATGGAGCAGCATGGCGCGGTCCCACCTGAAAAAGGGGAAGAATGAAATCTTGACAATTTTCCAGGTCCCTACCGGCGCGGGTAGTTGCTTTGAGCCGGGCGTGATCGGAAAACTGGCGATGACCTTTTCCCCTTCGATCAGATCCAGGCTTTTTCTCTTGGTGTCAATTTTGATACTACGCCCACCGAATTGTGGTTTCGGAGCTGTGTCTTCCGCGGGCTTGATAGATTCAATTTGGAAGGGAGTAACATTTGGAACCTGCAAAGTATCTCCGGGACGAAGTTTTCCCAGGTTTCTGCGAGGATTGAGTGATCGCAGGAAATCCTTATTTGTGTGAAATCGCTCCGCCACAAAATCGATGAGTGAAGGGTAAGGCAATTTCTTCAACAGGGCTTGCGCGGCAGGGTTGAGTGGTGATTTGCCCACCCACTGGAGATCCTCTGCCCTGGCCTGATAGCTGGTATAAGGAGTTAGTTTGGCGAACTCTTGCTGCAGCCTTTCACTAATTTGCCCGGTCCCGCTCTGGTCGTTAGCAGATTGATATTTTTGAAGGGCGTTCGCGCAAAGGTCGCTCCAACGGCCGTTGATCTCGCCCGGGCTAAATGTATGTAGATCGAGAAAAATTTGCAGCTTGACGATGCTGTCGCGGTCGGTGGGAATTGGGTAGCTGGCCGCCGCCTGCGAAACGGCAGTTGGACTCGGGCTAGGTGATGGACCTGAAGAAATTGGAAGCTGAGGGGTACCGGCGGGCGTCGCTGATATGCCGGGCGTACTCGATGGAAGCGGTTGTGATCTCTGGTAACCGTCTGAGTCCGGCAAATGTACCACCGTGAAGCTCGCCAGGAAGAGCCAGATGAAATGTCGAATCACCATTGAGGCTTCGACGCTGAACTGTCAGCCGGTTGTGTAAACGGCTGGCTGAGCAGGAGGAGTTGGCAGAATGGCAGAATGGAAGGCCGGAGGAATGGAAGGCCGGAGGAATGGAAGGCTGGAAGAATGGAAGTGCTGGAAGGTTGGAAGGCTGGTGCGCCAGGGGGTAGCCGCCAGCTTCCAGTTGCTCGTCCCGTTACGATGGTTCTCGCGCTTCTACTCGGCTTCGCCTTTGGGTGCCTGGTCCTTCTCGCAGCCCAGATAGTGCGTCATCTCGGCTCCCAGCACCCGTTCGTACAGTCGCTTGGCCAGTTGCTCCATGATCCCTCCAGGACCGGTCAGATCTTCCGGCCGCTAGTAGCCCTTCATCAGCTCTTCAATGATCGCCGGATCAATCTCCGGCTTCTTGCCCTCCTGGCCCTGCGCTTCTTGCTCCCTCTTTTTGGTCACTTCCATCTTTATCTCAGGTTGTGACCCACACACAATTTTCCGACACCCTCTCATTAAAAAATCGAATCAGCTCCGTTAGGAGCGTGACCAAATTCGCGCGCGGCAAGCAATTAACAATAGGATGCCGCTCCTATCGGAGCTTTTTCTATTTTTCCTGGGCTCTATAAAGATCCGGCTCCTACGGAGCCGACCCGTTCAACCCTTCCATCCTTCCATCCTTCCACTCTTCCATTCTTCCACTCTTCCATCCTTCCATCCTTCCGTCCTTCCTTCCACTCTTCCACCCTTCCAATCTTCCACCCTTCCAATCTTCCACCCTTCCATTCTTCCACCCTTCCATTCTTCCACCCTTCCATTCTTCCATCCTTCCATCCTTCCACCCTTCCACCCTTCCATCCTTCCATCCCTCCATCCTTCCATCCCTCCATCCTTCCATCCTTCCATTCTTCCAATCTTCCATCCTTCCACCCTTTCATCCTTCCATCCTTCCTCGTCCAGCTCTTACAGCTCGAACTCTTCCTTCACCTTGCTAAAACAATCGATCGCGAACTGCAGGTCCTCGACTGAATGAGCGGCCGAAACCTGGGTCCGGATCCTGGCGGTTCCTTGGGGTACCACCGGGTAGAAGAAACCGATCACGTACAGTCCGAGTTCGAGCAGTCGAGCTGCGATTTGTTGGGCTAGCTTTGCATCTCCGATCATGACTGGCACGATAGGATGTTCTCCCGGTCGGATGGTTAGACCGCGAGCGATTAATCCCTGTCGAAAGAACTTGGTATTATCTTCCAGGCGATCACGCAGCTCTGTCGAACGAGTTGCGATTTCGATCGCTTTGACCGAAGCCGCTACTACGCTGGGCGTCACGCTATTGGAAAAAAGATAGGGCCGCGATCGTTGCCGCAACAACTCGATGATTTGTTTGCGGCCGCTAGTGTATCCGCCGGTTCCGCCGCCCAGGGCCTTGCCCAAGGTACCCGTGATGATGTCGACCCTACCAAGCACGCCGCTATGCTCGGGCGTTCCCCGGCCGGTTTTGCCCAGAAAACCCGCCGCGTGACATTCATCGATCATCACCATCGCCTGGTGGCGCTCCGCCAGATCGCAAATCCCAGCCAGATTGGCAATGGTGCCGTCCATCGAAAACACCCCGTCGGTAGCAATTAGCCGGTAGCGATCCATTTTCGCTTCGACCAGTTTTGCTTCCAGATCCGCCATGTCATTGTGCCGATAACGAAAGCGTTTTGCCTTACAGAGCCTGATTCCATCGATGATGGAGGCATGATTTAGTTCATCGCTAATGACGGCGTCTTCCGGCCCGAGCAAAGTTTCAAACAAGCCGCCATTCGCGTCAAAACAACTACTGTAAAGAATCGTATCCTCGGTCTGATGAAACCGGGTCAGTGCGTCCTCCAGTTCTTTATGAACTTGTTGAGTTCCACAAATAAAGCGAACCGAAGCGAGGCCGAATCCCCAGCGATCGAGCGCGGCCTTGGCGGCTTGAATCACCTCCGGGTGATCTGCGAGACCCAGATAATTATTCGCGCAAAGATTGAGTACTACTCGGCCGTCCTGAGTCTTGATATGAGCTCGCTGCGGCGTTGTGATGAGTCGCTCGTTTTTGTAAAGTCCCTGCTCGCGAATTGACTCCAATTCTTCTTTTAAATGGGATTCGAATCCGTTCAGCATACGGATATTCATAGCCCAATTCCTCGTTCGGGAAAGCGTGTCGCGTATCGGCGTATGGGCATATCGGAACGGCCCTGGGCACGCCTAAACGCCCATACGCCGCCCAATCCCCCTTTTTTCCTTTACTTCCCTGGCTGGTTTTCGGCAGTTGTGCCGGATGACCGATCGCACAGATCGCGGTAATCGCCCGGTGGAACTTACTGTACGCGGGCTCATTCTCGGCGTTGCCATCACGCTGGTATTCACAGCGGCGAACGTCTATTTAGGCCTGAAAGTCGGGCTCACTTTCGCGTCGTCTATCCCGGCAGCGGTGATTTCCATGGCGGTGCTTCGCCTGGTGAAGAATGCCACGATAGAAGAAAATAACATTGTCCAGACGGTTGCTTCCGCTGCCGGTACACTTTCTTCGATCATTTTTGTGCTGCCGGGACTTGTGATGGTTGGTTGGTGGACCCATTTTCCGTTCTGGCCTTCGTTCGGTATTTGCGCGGTAGGCGGCATCCTGGGGGTTATGTATACGATCCCGCTCCGGCGAGCCATGGTAGTGGACTCACCATTACCTTACCCGGAAGGAGTTGCGGCTGCCGAGGTGTTGAAGGTCGGATCCGGAAGCCGCACGGGCACCGTCAAGGAGACGAACGCAGGTCTCTTTTCAGTCATCGGCGGCTCCCTGCTTTCATTCGGATTCGCGCTTCTGGTGGCTATGCGCTTGCTAGCCAGCGAGGTCGTCGCATTCTTCCGCATCGGTCCGATCGCAACTGGCTGCGGTACGTCCTTGTCGCTGGCCTTGTTCGGTGCCGGCCATTTAGTCGGTCTCTCGGTTGGACTCGGGATCTTAGTCGGACTGATTATCGCCTGGGGATTCGCCACTCCAATTCTCACTGTTCTTCATCCGCTACCGGGTTCGGCCGCGGACGTTGCCGGATCCATCTGGCGCACCCAAGTCCGATTTGTCGGTGCCGGCACCATTGGAGTAGCCGCTATCTGGACTCTCATAAAACTGGCCAGGCCGATCTGGCTAGGCTTGCTCGCAACCTTCAGAAGGCCGCTGTCTCTGAAACGAAACAACGGGGCAGTACCTCGTACCGAGCGCGATATGCCGATCAGGCTGGTGGGATTGATCTGTCTCGCCTCTATCGTGCCGCTGGTTATTTTGATTACCGGTTTTCTTTCCGGCACCCCGCTTCAAGAAAAGTCATTGCTGCTAACCATTACCGGAGTTGTTTACATCTTGCTGGTTGGCTTTCTCGTAGCCAGTGTCTGCGGTTATATGGCCGGGCTCATTGGAGCTTCGAACAGTCCGTTGTCCGGCGTAGGGATACTTGCTATCATCGGCGCAGCACTCGTGATCATGACTATGGCACAGCCGGTTACGGGTGCGGGAAATTCGTCTGCGCTAGTGGCTTTTTCCCTCTTTGTCACGGCCATCGTCTTTTCGGTGGCAACAATCTCGAACGATAACTTGCAGGATCTCAAGACCGGACAACTGGTAAACGCTACCCCGTGGCGTCAACAGACTGCTCTGATCGTCGGTGTTTTAGCCGGCGCCCTGGTAATCCCGCCCATTCTCGACCTGTTGAATCATGCTTACGGCTTCGCCGGTGCTCCCCACGCAGCCGCCGTTAGTTCTCGGCCGCTACCGGCTCCCCAAGCGACCCTGATTTCTGCGCTGGCAAAAGGAGTTCTCGAAGGACGCCTGGAATGGGGGTTGATCAGTATCGGTGCGTTAGTGGGCCTGATTCTAATCGTGATCGATGAAAGTCTCGGTAAAGCAGGCTTGATTCGATTGCCTCCGCTGGCTTCCGGAATCGGAATTTACCTTCCGGTTACTACCACAACCCCCATTGTTTTAGGGGCCATCGGCGGCTGGCTATATGAGCGCTCGGTCGCCGGGCGCTCTTATGCCCCGGTCGCGAAACGACTGGGGGTTTTGCTCGCATCCGGGCTAATTGTTGGAGAAAGCTTGTTTGGCGTTTTGCTGGCGGGACTGATAGTCGCTAGTAATAATGCAAGTCCGCTGGCGGTGGTGGGCGATAATTTTGATTCCACCGCTCTGGTGCTGGGGGGGATCGGGTTCATAGTGGTAGTCTTGGCGATGTACTTCGCTATGGCTCGAACCGCGCGATGGGTGAGCGTCTCGTCCAACGAAAGCTAAGCTTACAGGACTCGAAAGGATTCTGGCCCGGAGGGACAACTAATCGTAGCCTGGCACTTAGTGCCTCGTCAGAAAATCGCTCAATTAAATTTGTTCGCCCTTTCTAGCCTCGAAATCCATCCGTATGGCCTTCCAAAAGATAGTACCTCAGAAAAGCAATGATCAGCGGTTCAACCGCAGGGTCCTCAAATAAGCCAATACCGCCGCCACCTACGTCGAATGCGTTCGTTTTGGGATTTAGCCCCAAACCAAAGTATGGATTGTGCCCACCGCCAATCACGGTGTGAAAATGATAACGGGCTCCGAGCTTATCCAAAGCGTCAGCCAGAATCACCGCCTGCTCGTACGGTACCAGCTTGTCGTCGGTCCCGTGGACGATTAACATCGGCGGCTGGTCTTTATGAATATAAGTGATCGGGCTCGCATCACGGGCTCGCTGAATCTCGTTGTTGGGATCCGAACCGGTGACCTTGGAGCCTGGCAGCCGGGTAAAATCGGTAACCCCAAATAAGTCCACCGCGCAGGTTACATCACTCGTGTAATTGAGGTTTTCCCCGACATCGAACTTGTGCAGACCGCTAGTGGTTCCTAACAAACCTGCTAGATGGCCACCAGCTGACTCACCGACGACCCCGATTCGATTCGGATCGTAACCATAATCGGGCGCATGTGCTTTCAGCCAGCGGATCGCGGCTTTGCAATCTTCGATCTGAGCCGGCCAAGCGGCATCCTGGAGGAGGCGGTAGTTGATCGAGGCCATGGCATAACCTTGCCATAGCCACTGCAGGTTGTTCGGATTGATACTGTCGCCCGCTTTATCGCCGTGCTCCCAGCCACCCCCATGCACATACACAACCAGCGGCTCACCTTTCTGATCGGTTGGCATGTAAAGATCGAGCTGCTGTTCAAGGCCGCCGCCCGCCACGTAAGGTACGTTTGTGATCCAAGCGACGCTCTTTGCCGCGGTGGGATACGGCTGCGCTGTCTGGGATCGATTCTGGGCGGAAATGACGGAGGGAATGCTCACCAAGGAAAGAAAACCAACCGCGGCAGAAAGAAAAGAGAGAGTATTGGGGGAACGCATTGTGTAAAGGTTTGTTGGATTAGCACGAGGAGGTAGCGGCGACTGTTCCTAACGCTACGTTAGCGCCTGATACACCAGATTCATAAACAACTGCGATAGCTTGTACTCGGTCAGCGGAAGATGCTGGACGTAACAAATCGCCACCAAACGTTCCTGAGGATCGATCCGGCAAATCGTTCCCAGCCACCCGGACCAACCGAAATCGCCAATCGAACCGAGCTTCATCGCTTGTCCGTGATCAACCCGAGTTTCCACTCCCAACCCAAATCCATAGCCAGGAGTGAAACTGTGATAGGGCACGCGTAATCCGGATAGATGGTTCGCGGTCATGAATTCCAACGTCTTGCGTCCGAGGAGACGTACACCGTTCCATTGACCGCCTTGGCGAAGGGTTTCGGCAAACTTGGCGTAATCATCGATAGTCGAGAAAAGACCGGTGCCGCCCTCAGGAAAACGTTTTACCCCGGGTTCATCTTCGTTGTTGAAACTAGCGATCCGTTCGAGCGAGTTGGTCGCCGTCTCTCGATACGCGGCTGCCAACCGGTGACGCTTTGACGGTGGAATGGCGTACGCCGTGTCGTTCATTGCCAAAGGCCCAAAGATGCGCTCCATGAGGACTTCATCCAACCTTTTGCCGGTGATCACCTCGATCACGCGGCCCAGCACATCGGTTGAGAACCCGTAGCAGAACGCTTCCCCGGGCTGCTGACTGAGGGGAAGCTTACTGAGACGGGTCACTAGATCAGCCAATGAACTGGCTTCATAGATCGGTGCGTCATGGTAAATTTGCTGCGCCAGATTCCCTTTCGCATCTGGGTACACAAACCCGGCGGTATGGTTGAAAAGGTTCTTGATCAAGATCGGTTGGGCGGCAGGAATCAGTTCCGAGTTCTCTTTTTTTCGACCGACAACAACCATAGGAGCGGCGAACTCGGGAAGATAGAGACTCAACGGATCGCCCAGACGAAATCGGCCTTCTTCAAACAACATTAAAGCCGCAACCGAAACCGGGATCTTGGTCATCGAGTAGATCCGCACGATCGTATCCCGTTCCATCGGCAAAGAATTTTCCAGGTCGCGATGTCCATGGGTTGAAAAATGGGCAATCCGGCCATCACGAGCGATCAGCACGCTGACGCCGGCATAGTGCCGCTCAGCAATATAAGAATCCAAGCGTAACCGGAGTTGTTCGAGCCGATCAGGAATGAACCCTAACTGTCCGGGATCGCCATCTGGCAGTACGATAGGTAGAGTCATGGCCGAGAATAAA
>JAFAVN010000144.1 GCA_019242435.1 Verrucomicrobiota bacterium
CATCGAGACCGACGAGTTTAAGGCAGGTGCGAACTCGCGAAACACACCGGTATTGTCAAAAGCTCGAGGCATCACTGAAGGATGGCAGGCGGTAGATATCGGCGCCGAGACGATTCGGCAGTACAAAGCCGAAATCGAAAAAGCAAAAACGATCCTTTGGAACGGACCGGTGGGAGTTTTTGAGATCCCGGATTTTGCAAATGGCACCCGAGCGTTGGCCGAGGCGGTAGCTCAGTCTTCAGCGAAAACCATCATCGGCGGAGGCGACTCGGTCACGGCAGTCAAGCAATTCGGGCTCGCGGACAAAATGACTTTCATTTCTACCGGCGGTGGCGCCTCTCTCGAACTGTTGGAAGGTAAGGTGCTTCCCGGGGTGGCGGCTCTTACGGATAAATAAGGTTTATGCGTAAGAAGATTCTGGCTGCTAACTGGAAGATGAATCTGACCCAGGTCGAAGCGGCTTCATTCGTACAGACGTTCCTCGGCGAGATCGGCGAGGTCAACGATGTCGAGATTGTGATCGTTCCCCCGTTCACCTCGATTCCGGCCTTAGCGCAGATTTCTGAGAAAGCGCCATTCATCCGCCTCGGAGCGCAAAATGTGCATTGGGAGCGGAGCGGCGCGTATACCGGTGAAATCAGTGCCACGATGCTGCGGGCATTGTTTGTTAAGTATGTGCTCATAGGGCATAGCGAACGGCGCTCCTTATTTGGTGAGACCGACGAGACCGTGAATCGGAAAGTTAGTGCCGCTCTGGAAGCGGGGTTACGGCCCATTATGTGTATCGGCGAGAGCTTAGCCGAACGAGAAAGCGGCCTGGTGGAGAAAGTCTTGCACCGCCAGGTTGAAGGCGGTTTGAAGGGGATTGCTGCCGATCACATGAGCGAAATCGTCCTCGCCTACGAGCCGGTTTGGGCAATCGGCACGGGGCGGACCGCAACCCCGGAGCAGGCGGAAGAAGCTCACGCGTTCATCCGCTCCGTTCTAGCCGAGTTGTTCGACCAATCATCGGCCGACCGGATCCGGATTCAATACGGCGGAAGTGTTAAACCGGAGAACACGGAAGACCTCATGCGCAAGCCCGACATCGATGGAGCACTTGTCGGTGGAGCCAGCCTTGACCCGCGCAGTTTTGCTCAGATCATTCGCGCAACTGAGAAAACGCTCAAGTAGCCGGCCCACACCTATATACGCGCACACCCCATACAGCGACACGCGCGCACGCCCACAGCCGGCGCTACGAGTTCTTCGAGGCCGGCGTTGCGCTGGCTTGCTTCTTTTCCTCCGATAAAGGCCGGACTTTCACTTTTTGGCCGGTAGCCAAACTATCGGATGGGTTGATGATCACCCGGTCCTCAGGGTGCAAGCCGTCAGTAATCTCGAGCCGGTCACCGAGGTCGCGGCTGATCTTGATCTTCTTGATGATTACCGAGTCGTTCGTGTCAACTACACCTACCGTAGTTCCGTCTGACCGGAAAAGTAATGTGTTTGCCGGAATGACAAGCGTCCGTCCTTTATCAGCAGCCGTAAGATGGACCATCGCATAGGCTCCGGGAAACAGTTCACCAGAAGCGTTCGGGACGTCCACTTCGGTCAGCAACGTTCGGGAGTTGGGATCGATTGCACCCGCCGTCCGAACCACTTGTCCGGAAAAGGTTCGTCCCGGAAATTCATTAAACTTGAGCTCGGCACTTGCCCCAACACCGACATCCTGAGCCATATTTTCGGGTACGCTGATATAAACGCGAAGCGGGTTTACCTGTGCGGCCACAAAGAGCGGGCTACCGGAGCCCGATGTGACCAGCGCGCCAATATCCGTATTTCTGGCCGTCACGATCCCTTCAAACGGCGCTCGCACGGTTTTGAAGTCTTCCAGAGCCTGCAAGCTTTGAACTGCTGCTTCATCGGCGTTGACGGTTGCTTGTTTCACTCCTAAATCGCTGGTTGCCGTGTCAAAGTCTTGCTGAGCGATTACCCTTCGTTGAAGCAGATCCTTGTCGCGCTGGTAAGTCACCCGGGAAAGATCAAGGGCCGCCTGCGCCTCCTTTAAAGTTGCCTTAGCTTGGTTCAGTTGCTGGTCGACTTGCGGTGTATCGATCTCGGCCAAAACATCGTCTTTCTTTACGTGAGAGCCGATATCGAAGTACCAGCGTTTCAGATATCCGCTGGTCTGAGCGAAGACCGGCGCCTGGACGTAAGCCTGGGTCTGTCCCGGTAAGTCGATCGAAACGGAGTCAGGGACTTTTTTTGGTTTCACAACGGAAACAGTCATGTCAGAGGCAGCTTCGTTTGCTTGCTGTTGCAGGCGTTCGGTAGTAGCTGATCGGTTCTTGATTCCGAAAAACGCCAGCACAGCGAGCACGCAAAGCCCCAGCAGCAGAAAAAACTTAAATCGAATCGTTCGCCGCCTCGAGGGACCCGCGCCAGGCTCCTTTTCCACCTTAGTCGATGGATCGTTCTTTTTTTGGAGAGCCGTTTCGTTCATAGGGTTTTTTGCAAATCAAATTATCTTCAGACGATTCTAATCATGGCTTTGCCGGTTCCGTTTTGGCGGCCTGTTCCGGGAACCGATGATGTCGCCGTAACAGCATAAAAACAGTAGGAACGAAGAATAAGGTGCCGACTGTGGCGAGAATCAATCCACCGATGACAGCTCGCCCCAGCGGAGCGTTTTGTTCGCCGCCTTCGCCGAGACTCAGGGCCATTGGCACCATACCGATGATCATAGCCAACGCGGTCATGATTACCGGTCGGAGCCGGATATATCCGGCCTGAAGTGCTGCCTGATAGGAATCTCTGGTTTCAGCTAGCTTTTCATTGGCAAACGTGATGACTAACACGCTGTTCGAGGTCGCCACTCCCATACACATGATCGTGCCCATTAACGCTGGGACGCTGAGCGTCGTACCCGTCAGAAAGAGTATCCAGACGATCCCGGCTAACGCGCAGGGGAGCGCCGTGATAATGATGAAGGGTTCACTCCAGGATTGAAAATTAACGACCATCAGCAGATAGACCAGGATAATTGAGAATATCAGGCCGAGATACAAACCCGAAAACGAAGACTGCATGGTCTTGGTCTGGCCGCGAATAGATAAGAGGCTTCCCTTCGGCAAGTTTTTCGTAGCGGCGTTTACCAGGTTCTGCACCTGCTGCGACACATACCCGAGGTCTTTCCCGTCAACGTTGCCGTAAATATTAATCACGGGCCTTATATCATAGTGGTTGACTACCGGAGAAGTAGTGCTTCTGGAAATATCGGCGACATTCGCCAGGATCTGGGGAGTGCCGGTCCCTCCCAGAATAGGCAAATTTCGTA
>JAFAVN010000240.1 GCA_019242435.1 Verrucomicrobiota bacterium
GGGGTCAATTTCTCGTCCAATCTGCGCAATCTGCGGTTCCTACTTCGGGATTTAGGCTAAAATGAGCGAGTCTCTTTCGGGAAGAAGGCAACGCCATGGCAACATACCAATTTCAACCGACCCTTTACCACACCGTCATCGGCTCGCATGAGCCGGTCCTCCGGATACGCGATGGAGACTCTGTCATCACCACCACGGTAGATGCTTTGGGGAAGGACGCTGGCGACATCCAGGTCACCTCGCCGGGAAACCCGCAGACTGGCCCGTTTTATGTTGAGGAGGCGGAACCAGGCGACACGCTGGTCGTGCAGCTGGACCGGATCACGCCAAGCCGGCCGATGGGCTATACCGGCTCAGTTGTGGCGGCAAACGTGGTGGACCCGGTGTATGTCCGCGAGCTGCCCGAGCGCAAGCTGGCCGAATGGCGGGTCGACAATGAGCGCGGCACCGCTACGCTGATCAAGCCGGAGACAAAGCTCGGTAACCTGACGATTCGACTGGCGCCGATGCTCGGCTGCTTTGGCGTTGCCCCGCCGGGCGGCCAGGCGATCTCAACTGCGACCTCGGCCGAGCATGGCGGTAACATGGACTATCGGGGGTTCGTGGCGGGCGTGACGGCCTATTTCCCCGTCTTTGTACCAGGTGCCCTTCTCTACGTTGGTGACGGCCACGCGGCCCAGGGGGACGGGGAGATCGTCGGCACCGGGATCGAGATCTCGATGGAGGTCCAGTTCACGGTGCGGGTGATCAAAGGGAAGGGCATCCGCTGGCCGCGGGGCGAGAATGCGGAATCTATCTTCGCTGTGGGTAATGCTCGCCCGCTCGACCAGGCGACGCAGCATGCAACTACCGAGGTTCTTCGCTGGCTCGAAGAGGATTATGGATTGGATGCGACCAGTGCAAGCCTGTTGCTTGGTCAATGCGTCGAGTACGACCTGGGGAATATCTTCGACCCGGCGTATACAATGGTATGCAAGATCCGTAAGGCGCTGCTTCGGGTCTCCTAAGTGTCTGTGCCAACCGCAATTTGATTTGATCGCATCTTTCCATTTTTGAGGTATTTACTGCGCAAGGGGCGAGACAGATCTACGGACGAGACTTCGTTCCAACAGGACGAATCGCTGACCGCGCTATTTTCCCGTCCTGTAACTGGGACGGTTGGTACCGGTTTCGAAGCGAGATTTTATTTTCCTCGGTGCGGGCTTGGGTAAGCCCTAGATTAATGATGCTCGTATTCGTTTTCAGAGATACGAGCAGGAAAAGCGTCTATGCTGGGTTTCCCGGTCGATCGCAACGAGCGTTAGCTTCGTTTTATGCGTTTTCTACCTCTTGCTTTTTTCCTTTCACCCCATACGTCTAGCGGCGCTAATTGGGCCTGGAACGGTGGCAATGATGCTACTAGACCGGCGCCAGGACATAATAACAACGGCGATAACGACGACCGTCGCCATGGTTGTTGCCGCTATCAGCCCTCAGGATGCATGGCAACTGCCATTCCTTCATTTAATCAACACCACGTTGCTGTCGGGGCCGGCGTCGGATGCATGAGAATCGCTTCGGTTCTAGGTATAGGAATACGGGCGTAAAGACTAACCAATTTCAAAAGGATAATTATATGAATAATACAGACGTTAGAATAGAGAAAGACTCGCTTGGGGAAGTCAAGGTTCCCGCTGACCGATTGTGGGGGGCGCAGACCCAGCGCTCGCTGGAAAATTTCAGCATCGGCAAAGATCTAATTCCTCGCGAGATGATCAGCGCCTACGCCATTCTAAAGAAGGCGGCGGCTAACGCGAATCACGCCGGAAAGCAGCTCAATGACCAGCGTCACCAGCTGATTACGGCCGTGTGTGACGAGATACTCGGTGGCCAACATCACGACATGTTTCCACTGCACGTCTGGATGACGGGCAGCGGCACGCAATTCAACATGAACGTCAATGAGGTGATCTCGAATCGCTGCTGCCAGCTTGCAGGTACGCCGCTGGGGAGCAAGGAGCCGGTTCATCCTAACGATCACGTCAATATGGCGCAATCATCGAACGATTCCTTTCCTTCCGCGATGTACATTGCCGCTGCGGTCAATACGAAACAACGGTTGCTTCCAGCGGTAAGCGCCCTACGCGATGCGATCGGGACGAAAGTCGAAGAGTGGAAGGATATAATCAAGATCGGCCGCACTCATATGCAGGACGCGACTCCACTCACGCTCGGACAAGAATGGTCTGGCTATGAAGCGGGGTTGAATGACGATATCGAAAGGGTAGAAGACGCACTGAAGGGCGTGTACAAGCTGGCGTTGGGTGGCACCGCCGTGGGAACGGGTATTAATTCGGCTCCTGATTTCGCCGAAGCTGCCGCCGCCGAAATCGCGCAGCTAACCGGATTACCATTCATCACTGCCCCGAACAAGTTTACCGTACAGGGAGCGCACGATGCGTTAGTTCAGCTTTCCGGTGCCTTGCGGACACTTGCCGTATCTCTATATAAGATAGGTAACGACGTTCGGTTAATGTCTTGTGGGCCGCGCGCGGGCTTTGCCGAACTCTTAATTCCGGAGAACGAGCCGGGTTCGTCGATCATGCCGGGCAAGGTGAACCCCACGCAGGCCGAGGCGCTGACGATGATTGCCGTGCAAGTAATGGCAAACGACGTCGCTGTCGGTTTTGGTGGAGCGGGCGGCTACCTTGAGATGAACGTGTACAAGCCGTTACTCATCTTCAATATCATCCACTCGATCACGATACTATCTGATGGGTGTATTAATTTTCGGAAGTTCCTGGTTGAGGGCACGAAACCGAATCTGAAAAAAATCAGGGAGTATGTGGATCGCTCGTTGATGTTGGTGACAGCGCTCGCGCCGGTCATCGGCTATGATAAAGCGTCTAAAATCGCCCATTTTGCTATCGACAACGACCTGACCCTAAAAGCGGCTGCGTTGCAGCTTGGCTATGTAACTGAAGAGGAGTTTGACCGTGTCGTCGATCCCGCCAAGATGGTGAAACCCTACGTTGCTGCTGGCAAATGATGGTGCCGAAATTCGACGGGAATGAGCTGGGGTCGGCGTTGCCGCTGGAGCCAGCTCCGGGCAAAGTCGCTGGGTAAAACCCGGGCACTGTGGCCTGGTCAGCGGGGCAAACGATCTTTTTAAGCTTATCAGTCGCGTCGGTTCAATTCGGAGCTCTCGGTTAGAGCTTCATCTGAACGCAAACGCCTAACTAGTTACCGTTTCCGATTCAACTTCTAACCGGGACCTGCGCTCAGGAGAGTGAAAGCCATTCAGTAATCGACTGAACACGTTTCAGTTTCGCCAGAAGCGAGGCGAAGGAAACTTGCGATGCTGTTGCGGATCGACGCAGGGGCAATCAAAGTAACACTAGTGTTCACCTCAAATGATCTTTATGAGTGATGACTATCGGTTTTTAGTGGTGGGGGCAGGAGCCTTAGGAGGAATAATCGGGGCGCGCGCTATTAATGCTGGCGTACCGATGCGGCTGGCGACGCGGACTGCTGAGTCGGCTGCGGTTTTACGTTCATCTGGTCTGCAGGTGTCCGGGATAGGCGGGACTACCTACGCCGCCGAGATTCAGGTCGCGGCCGTTCGGGAATATGAGAGAGCCGAGAATTTTCATTTGATTCTATTGGCCACCAAGGCGCATGACGCATTGGAGATTGCGCCTTTCCTGGTTACTTTGTTGGCGCCGGATGGCGTCTTATTGCCAATCCAAAACGGCAGTGTGTCGCAACTGCTGGTGGATCGTCTGGGGGAGAATGTGGTGCTCGGAGGCTTATCTAATCTGGGCGCAACCATGATTGAACCCGGAATTTATGAACAGCGAAATGCCGGTCACCTTATAATCGGCGAACTTTCCGGCGGGCTTAGTGATCGAGCGGCGAAGGTCGCAGGTGTGCTGGGCAAAGCTATAGAAGTCCGGGTATCCGATAACCTGCGTGGCGCGATCTGGGCAAAGCTGATCTTGAATTGCTCGGTCACCACCGTTGGCGCTGTTGCAGGCCAGACAATGCGGCAATATATGATCTCGGCTACGGGCCGGGAAGTTTTTCGGAGAGCATATGATGAAGCGTTGACGACTGCTCTCACGATCGGGATACAACCTCAACGGATGATCGTCGACCCGGTTCCACCCGGGTGGAGAGACACAACTGTTGTAAGCGAAGAATACAACCGTTGGGTTGACTGTGTCATGGCGGGCTACGGTGATATTAAGCCATCCATGCTGCAAGACTTTGAACGAGGCCGGCGAACCGAGATCGATTTCATTAATGGCTACGTAGCCGAACTCGGGCCCAAAGCGGGTGTACCGGTTGCGATGAACGCGGCGATTACCGATTTGGTTCACTCGATTGAGCAGAGGAAGTCGAAGCCGGATCCAGGGCGGCTGGACGAGCTGTTGAAAAGGATAAGGAGCAAGTGTCCTGTCCCATAAATAACCTGGCTTTCGCCGCCGGCGAGTTTGCAGTTTAAGGCAGTCCGAGCCGGACTGGCGGTAACGACGATGCCTATCTGAATGAATACGTAAGGAGAGATGA
>JAFAVN010000263.1 GCA_019242435.1 Verrucomicrobiota bacterium
CCGCAGTTTCTATCGTCCCTAGCGCATGGAGGGGAGCCGCTTTGCAGGCGGCTAATTCCATTAGTAGCTAGCAGGCGGCTCCCGAGAATCGCCCCGCAGTTTCTATCGTCCCTAGCGCCTGGAGGGGAGCCGCTTTGCAGGCGGCTAATTCCATGAGTGGCTAGCAGGCGGCTCCCGAGAATCGCCCCGCAGTTTCTATCACCCCTAGCGCCTGGAGGGGGAGCCGCTTTGCAGGCGGCGAAATTCTATCGACTCTCGGGAATCACCCCTGAGGTTCGGTAAACCAGCGCTGTCTGCGTGCCTACCTTTGCTTTGCGATGGTCCGCCAGCGGTTAGGGACGGCTTGATCAGATGGCAGCCAATCGGCATTTCCCGGGAGCCGCCGGCTAGATACCGATAAAACTCGCCGCCTGCAAAGCGGCTCCCCTCAAGCAATCGGCGGCGTGGTCGCCTCTATCTCAACGCTGCTTGGTCACTTCCGCCCCCGCTTGCTCTCGCTCGTCCCCGCTCGTTGTCTTTCGTTCACCCAACACCATTCTGAATGGGGATGGCCCGGAGGTAACGCCGCGGCGTCGGTGTTTTACCGTCCTGCCATTCGCCAGCGATAGTTCAAACCGCGTCAGCAGCGTACTTAGCACCAGCTTCATTTCGAACTGGGCAAAGGCCATCCCAATACAACGCCGGATACCGCCGCCGAACGGCAGAAATTCAAACGGCGAATAATGCCGATCCAAAAAACGGTCCGGTTTGAATTGGTCGGGTTCCGGGTAAACCTCCGGCCGGCGATGAGCCAGATAGATACATCCCGTCACGATTGTTCCGGGCTCCATCGAGATGCCCATCAACTCTACGCGCGAGCGAACGATCCGAGGGAAAGTCAGGAGCGCAACTGGATGAATCCGGAGTGTTTCTGAACATACCGCATTCAGATAAGGGAGGCGCGACACAGCTGCTGGATCGAGTTCGCCGTTGAGACCGTTCAGTTCTTCGAGGAGTCGATACCGCACCTCCGGCAATCTATGAATCCAGTATAATGCCCAGGTGAGCGCGGAAGCGGTGGTCTCATGCCCGGCAGTCAAAAGCGTCATTAACTCATCGCGCAATTCGACGTCCGTCAAAGTGGCGCCTGTCTCGTCGCGTGCAGATAATAATAGACTCAAAATATCCGCCCGTTCGCCATCCTGGCCGGCCCGGCGACGATCGGAAATCTCAGCATAGATGAGCTCATCTATTTGTTGCCGGTTGCGGATGAATCGCCCCCAAGGACTTTGTGGGCCAAAATCCCGGCGCAGCATCGGGAAAAACAAAAGGCTGGCACTGGCTGGATTCCCCAAGCCGTCGAGCATTGCGGTCATGAGCTTCTCCAGTTGCCGATATCGGAACCCGTCTTGCAAACCGAAGATCGCTCGCAGGACCACTCGCAGGGAAGTGGCCTGCATCGGTTTCCGGGCAGGAAACGGGTTACCCGCTTCCTGCCTGCTCATCACTTGTTCAGTGATCTCCTGAATCAGCGCCCCATAGGAACGCATCCTTTCTCCATGGAATGGCGGCATCAACAATTGCCGGGCACGCCGATGCCGGTCACCGCTCAATCCGATGATTGATTGGGTGCCGATCACCGGCTGTAGGAGCACGTTGATCTCGCCCGGCGCGTCGAAAAGCTTGCCGTCATCGTTGGTCAGAATGATCTGCAACGCTTGGGGATGACTAAACAAGACCAACGGCCCGAACCTCTGGCTTAACCTGATGGTGAAACAATCCCCATACCGGCGGTAACACTCCCGCATAAACCTGAATGGCGTCGCGACCCATTGCAGCATCTGGTAAACGCCGGAAGCCTTGGGCCCGTCAGGAAGCGCCATGAGGCTCTCAATGCCATGACAAATGGCAAATGACAAATGACAGAAAATGGACTCGCGTAGTGTGATTGGCCCGCTCTGCCGATCCCGCGCAT
Source organism: Verrucomicrobiota bacterium (assembly GCA_019242435.1). Classification (GTDB taxonomy): domain Bacteria; phylum Verrucomicrobiota; class Verrucomicrobiia; order Chthoniobacterales; family JAFAMB01; genus JAFAVN01. The sequence goes on from JAFAVN010000263.1 coordinate 1,955, forward strand.
CGGTCATTTGTCATCTCTTGTTTGTCATCGCGAAGCGCTAGCGCTGGCGCACAGCATCTTGTATTAATCCTTTGGAATTCCACATCTGCTGGTGTACTCTCCCTCTTTGTACATGAACAAACGTCGTCGCCGCCAGATATTGAGACTTCGTTTAGGTGCTGGGCCGCGCGAGAAAGGTGTATATCGGCCGGCGCGGAGATCATCACTCAAAATGATCGGCGCGTCAGTCTTGGTGGCTTTGGTCGCGGCTGGAGCGCTCGGATTTGCAGCGCTGAACTTAGTCCACTCGAAAATTATTTTGCTCAAGCACCCGCCGTCCACCCGAGTCGCTTCGGCAAAAGCGCCTGCTTCGCCTTTGACAGTGGGAACTCAAAATCCGGTTGTGGCTAACACGAGTCCGCCTCGAATCGCCCCGACCCCGGCGACGTCGCCGTCTGCCGCACCGGTAGTCGCCCCCCAACCATCACCGGTGCCGGTACCTACGCCGGCGGTGGAAGCAACCGCTGTTACCAACACAGAGGACAACGACGACCGGCGCGAACAAAAGACTGCGTCAGGAGGGCTGCGCAAAAACGCTGAACAAGCCCGCCGCGAGGCCGAACGCAAACGCGCGCACCTGGAAGCAATGTACAAGAAGCACCTGATTTCTGAGGAAGAATACAAAAAAGGTCAGAGCGAGTATCAAGA
>JAFAVN010000273.1 GCA_019242435.1 Verrucomicrobiota bacterium
TGGAAGGATGGAAAATGAGCAAGACGGTCATCGCCGCCCAGCAGCACAGAGGTCAGCACTCTGAAGAGGGTCAGTTCGCAAAACCCCACGCTTCCGATCTTCCATCCTTCCATCCTTCCATTCTCCCATTCTCCCATTCTTCCATTCTCCCATTCTCCCATTTCTTCCCGGTCAGCGATCACCCGGCTTTTCTTCGCCATTGGTTGGCCAGAAGGCCGTTCACAAACAGCTGAAAGGGGTGATAGAACATGATGGGCAACAGGATCAGACTGAGATCGGCGCGCGAGCCAAAGATTAGTATGGCCAGTGGTACTCCCATGGCCAACGTCTTTTTGACGGAGCAGAAGTAGACGGCAATGCCGTCTTCTCGATTCAACTTGGCCACTCTTGACGTCAAGAAAATGAGTAAGGACATGATGCCAAAAAGAAGAACCACGTTGATTAACACTCTGACCGTGAGCCCGATCCCGTACTTATTCCAAATCTTCTCGGTGACGGAATCACAGAAAGCGGTATAGACGATGAAGAGAATCACTCCGTTGCTGATCAAGTTGATCCAATGCTTCTTGGTATCGATCCAATGCTGAATGAAATGTCGGATGCCGACTCCGGCGGCGAACGGTACCAAGGTTAACAAAGTAATTTGCATCAGCAATGGACCGATCGGTCCGGACTGCCCGGTCGCCTGCATTAGCAAACTAACCAGAAGGGGCGTTAGAACTACTCCGACAATATTTGAAAACGCGGCGCTCAAAATCGCAGCGGCGGTATTTCCTCCAGCGACCGAAGTCAGCACAACGGAAGTGGAAACGGTGGAGGGCAAGACACAAAGATAAAGGAATCCTTGCTTGATCGCTTCCGGCTCATTAGTCCAGATCCGTGGTGCCAGAAATTGGAAGCAGAGTCCGACGATCGGGAATATCACAAAGGTGAAGGCCTGAATGATCACGTGCAGACGCCAATTACCTGCACCGCGTTTTACCTTTTCCAAAGGCATCGATAAGCCTTGCAGGAATAGAATCAGGGCAATGCCGAAATCACTGAGCTCCTCGGGATGCAACCAGCCTTTCCGTGAACCCGGTTCTGGAAAAAGGAAGGCAATGAGAACGACGGTAAAAAGGCCGATGACAAATCCGTTGCTCCGAATCAAACCAACGATCACACTGCCCGGTCGCGAGGATGGCTGACCCGATGAAGTGTTGGGTGAAACCGTTGAAGGCATTTGGGTCTTGGGCATTGGCGTTTAAGCGTTAGCGGTTCCCGGTCAGCGATTAAGAATAATCTGCTATTTGTCCTATCTGCTGTTCGCCGGCGGCCTTCAGGCGCGACATTTTGAAGCCGATCCGCCGCGGCGGACCTCCTGCTGATGAATCTAGTCCGGCCAGAGAAAATGTTCTAATCGCAGCTTGGTCAGCCGGTTTCTGGCTTCCTCCGCTCGAGCGCTGGGGATAGCGGCCAATCTCTGGTAAATTGCAGCGGCGGATGCCCAGGACTGCTTGGATTCCAACAGTTGCGCGGCGTCGAATCCGGCCCGGAAATACCAGATTTCATCAGGGCTATTGTTATCTAGATTTAAAACGTCGTAGTAAGTAGCTAATGCTTCGTCCGGTTGTCTGATTTTCTCATAGCATTTCCCTTTTTTGTATAGCGCGCTCTCTTTGCAACCGATCGAAATACCGGGGAGCGCGGCCAGGGTGTCGTAGGTCTTTATAGCCTCGCGATATTGGTCCTCGTCCTTTGCGGCCAACGTGAATAGCGCGTCTCCTTTGGCGTCCAAGGCATCGCAATGGATATCCAGCGGAATATCTTGGTTGAGAAGGTCGTTCAAAAGCACAATGGCCTCTCTATCTTTAGCCGCTTGCCGCATGGTCAAGGCTTCCTCGAGGCGGGCCCGGTATCGCAAAGGGCCGTTCAGCTTGTAGACTTCCTCGAAGACGGAGACGGCGTGGTCCATTGAAGAAGAGTTCATACTCTTACGCGCGGCTTCGCCGGCCAGGAATAGGGCGGTTTCAACCAGGGGCGAATCAGGATCTTCTTCGGCGACTAACTCGAATTGAGTCTGGGCGTTCGGATAATCATTCTGGCGGAAGTAAACCTCGCCCAGTTTAATCCGGACCTGCGGTCTGGCGCTCGAGCCGGGGAACTTTTGGAGAAAGTCCTGAGCCAACTGGGCGATGGCGGAGATCTGCTCGTTCCTATCATCCGCCCTTGTGAAGAACTCTAACAAGGCTTTTTGCTCGTTGGTTTGCGGATCTGTGGTGCTGACCTGAGCGAGTTGGGAAGTCACTCTTGTGCGATCCGGCGGCGATTGGGTAAAAGCGAGCTCGGCCAAGGCTAAATGGGCCTTTGGCACCTGCGGATCCTGAGGAAAATCAACCAGGAAATGGTGAAAACTGTCGCGCGCCACCTTGTCGCCAGTCTTAGCTTGAAGCATGGCGCTCTCGAACGCGAGGGCTGCCTTTTCAGGTTCGTTTTCCGAGGAACTGCTTAACGCCGCCAACGATTGCTGATACCGTTGGTGATCGCCGAGCCGCAACGCACAGATGGCAGCATTGAAAAAATACCGTGCCTGGTTAGGCGAGCGGGCTTCTCCTAGATGCGTGTAGAGATCGAAAGCCTCTGTGAATTTCTCTTTTCGCACCAGAGCGTCAGCCAACACTTCTTCGACCGCGGTTCGATTACTAGTGCCAGCTGAGGGATTTCTCAGCAGCCATTCTTCTGCCGTGCTGATCGCCTCATCGACTTTAGCGTCCAGTTCCAATTGTTGAGCCAATTCCGCGACCGCGGCACCCGCCAATGCATGAGTCGGATGATTAGCAACGAAGTCCTTCAAGAGCCTCAGGCCGTTTGCGTGTGAACCAATTTTCAGCTCGAGTTTTCCCAGGTAAAACTGGGCCAGGATTGGTCTCTCGGAGCCCACTAGCTTCGGATCTTCTTGCGACCAGCGGGCGAGCTCCGCCAGCGATGGTGTCTGCTCCTGCAGGTAGATCGCAGACAAGGTCTGGAACAAATCGGGTAAATTGGTGCTTTGGGGTTGTTCACCAATGATCTTTTCAATGAAAGCTTCCGCTTCCTCGTACTCTTTTTGTCGAATATAGATTTGCGCTAAACCGAGTTGAGCAATAACAGCGACCCGGGACGCCTGAGTGATATCAAACGCCAGGACATCTCGGAAATTCTTTTCAGCAGTCGAGAGGTCATTCATCGCAAGTGCGATTTGACCCGACAACGCCTTTTTTTGGGCCATTTGCAGGCGGTTTAGATTTCGAACCTTGGTCAGCAATGCCTGCGCGCCTTGGTAGTCGGCGAGTTCGAGCTTCAGTTCAGCCGCCATCAGAACAGGCCTGACATCGGTTGGCTCAGGGCTTTGGATCAGAGGAGCGAGTGCTTCCAAGGCTTCCCGGGTAGCACCGAGATGTTCTTGCGCTTCTGCCAGGCCAAGCCGGGCGTCCACTGTCGAATTTCCGAGATTGGGTTCCACCAGCAGTTTCGACCAATTGGTTGCCGCTTCCTGCCAATGACCGGAGCGCAGCAAGGCCTCGGCGCTAAGCATTCGACCTTCGATTGTGCTCAACGTTTGCGCATCTAAAACTTCAAGAGCAGCCGACGGCTGATTTGTTGCGAGCAGACAGCGGGCTAAGAGTAGTTTTGCCGGCAACCCCTTAGCCGTTTCCGGAGCGGCTAAAAAGGTACGCAGCTTTTGGATGCTTACCTCTGGGAGCCCTTCCAGTTCAGCTTGAACTGCTTGGTCGTAGAGATCGGCCAATGCCAAGCGCGGGAAAAAAGCGCCGTAAACCAGGAGTATAGTCACCCCGGCAGCCAAGAGCATGTTTCTCGCCGAATGGTTGGACCTAACGTTGCGCATCATCAATCAGTACATCAATACACCGTACTCCCGTACGTCACCGCTCTGTCCGATGGAGGGTGAGTTCCAGGACAAGAACGACACGATCCTCACTCCAACATCCTCCGTAAGTAACGGCCGGTATGGCTGGCTCCCGATTGGGCGATTTGCTCGGGTGTGCCTTGGGCGACGATCTGCCCACCGTGAACACCGGCCTCCGGCCCCAGATCGATGATCCAATCTGCTGTCTTAATCACCTCGAGATTGTGCTCGATCACAATCAGCGTGTTCCCCTGGTTCCGGAGCTTTAGCAAAACCTCGAGCAATTGGCGGATGTCAGCGAAATGCAGACCGGTGGTCGGCTCATCCAGGATATAAATAGTCCGGCCGGTAGCCTTTTTCGCCAACTCAGCTGCTAACTTGACTCGCTGCGCTTCGCCTCCCGAGAGTTGAGTCCCGGACTGCCCTAGCGTGAGATACCCCAATCCCACATCGACCAACGGTTCCAGACGGTCGTAAATGGCAGGGACATTCCGAAAGAATCTGGCCGCTTCGTCGACTGACATGGCAAGGATATCAGCAATGTTCTTACCGCGGTAGGTTATTTCCAGGGTTTCCCGATTGTAACGGGTGCCGCGGCAAACCTCGCACTCGACATACACATCAGCTAAGAAATGCATCTCGATCTTGATCAGTCCGTCACCCTGGCAGTTCTCGCATCGGCCGCCTTTCAAGTTGAAACTGAATCGCCCACTGTCATATCCGCGTATCCGAGCGGCGGGCAACTGGCTAAATAGATCCCGGATCGGGCCGAAGGCGCCAGAGTAGGTGGCCGCATTGGACCGGGGGGTTCGGCCGATGGGGCTCTGATCGATCACGATGGCTTTGTCCACTTCGTCAAGGCCCAATAGGCGATCATGCGCGCCCGGCTTATCTTTTGATTGGTAAAAATATCGGAAAAGAGCTCGCCGGAGAATATCATCAACCAAGGTCGATTTGCCGCTGCCGGAAACGCCTGTGACGCAGACCAGGCATCCCAAGGGAAAAGAAATCGTTAGATTTTGAAGGTTGTTCTCGCTGGCGCCGGTTACGGTGAGCCAACCTTCCTCACCCGGTTCTGGCACTTTGTCTCGATTATAAAGCAACCCTCGCGGCCGAACTCGAGTTCGCGGGACCGGAATTTTCAGTGTGCCTCTGAGGTATTGGCCGGTTAACGATTCTTCGGTGCCCACTATATCGGCAACTGATCCGGCTGCTACAATCTGGCCGCCGCGCGGTCCGGCGCCCGGACCCAGATCAAGGACATAATCCGCAGCTCGAATTGTGTCTTCGTCGTGTTCGACAACTACGACCGTGTTTCCCATATCGCGGAGCCGTTTCAATGTCTGAATCAAACGATCGTTATCCCGCTGGTGCAGACCAATGCTCGGTTCATCCAACACATAGAGAACTCCTGCCAGCCCCGACCCGATCTGGGTTGCCAGCCGGATCCGCTGAGCTTCCCCGCCTGAGAGGGTGCCGCTCTCGCGATTCAGCGTCAGATAACCAAGCCCAACCTCCGCCAGAAAACGCAGCCGGGCGTTAATTTCTCTCAAAACATCGGCAGCGATGTGTCTTTGATGCTTCGAGAGGACGATTTCCCCGAGAAACGCGATCGCTCTTTCGATCGTCAATTGGCAGAAGCGGTAAATGTTTAATTCCGTCCCTTTAGAATTCTCGATGGTGACCGCGAGAATCTCCGGTCGTAATCTTGCTCCTTGACAAATCTCACAAGGACGCCGGTTTTGAAAGCTTTTCAGACGGCTTCGAGTGAACTCGCTTTCGGTATTATTCTTTAAATGCTCCAGCTGGGCTAAAACTCCTTCGAACGGTTTTTCGATCTCTCGGGTTCCCAGATTGAAGCGGAGTACCCGGTCATCAGTACCGTATAGGACCGCATTCTGGCAGTCTGATGGCAGTTCGTTGAACGGCGAGTCCAGGCTGCCCTGGTAAGCGGCGACTAATGACCCAAGCAACGCCTGGTGATAGGCGTGGATCCGTTTGCTTGACTTCCGCCAGGGAGCAATCGCCCCATCGCCGAGGGAGCGCACCGGGTCCGGGATTACCAGCTCGGGATCGAAATAACTGACTGAGCCGAGGCCCTGACAATTCGGACACGCACCGGACAAACTGTTGAAGGAGAAATGCTTCGGCGTGAGCTCCGGAAGAATGAATTCGGTCCGAGGATTACAGAACTCAGTTGAGTAGGGGATATCTTCCCAGGAGTCTGAATTGGGCGGTTGCCGGCTGACCACTATGCGGTTACCACCCCATTTAAGGGCAGTATCGACAGAATCTGCCAGGCGAGTGCGTACACCGTCGCGGACGATCAATCGATCGACCACGATCTCGATCGTATGTCTGGTGTTTTTGGCGAGCCGAATCGGTTCAGGCCGGGCAAGCTCGAGAATCTCACCATCAACCCGCACGCGCACAAATCCTTCCCGGCGGATCTTTTCTAAAACATCGCGGAATTCTCCGGCCTCGTGCCTGACTACCGGCGCAATCACCAGGAATCTGGTTTCCTCCGGATACGTTAAAATCTGATCGACGATTTGCTCCGGAGTCTGTTTAAAGATTTTTTCTCCGGTAGCGGGGTCGTGCGGCTGGCCGATGGCGGAGAAAAGAAGCCGGAGATAATCATAGATTTCGGTCGTGGTCGCGATGGTCGATCGCGGATTAGCCACCGAACCGCGCTGTTCAATCGCAATAGCCGGAGACAGCCCCTCAATAAAATCAACGTCGGGCTTCTCCATTTTATCGAGAAATTGCCGAGCATAGGCCGACAGGCTCTCGACGTATCGACGCTGACCCTCGGCATACAAGGTATCGAACGCGAGCGAGGACTTCCCTGAGCCGCTCATTCCTGTGATGACGACCAGTCTTTCCCGTGGAAACTCAACGTTAAGCCCTTTTAAATTGTGTTGGCGAGCGCCTACAATGCGAATATTCTCCGCAGCCATCGATTCAAAACCCGTAAACAGACACCAAAGCACAAGAAGGCGAAGGCCACCACTGGTTTTAGGTAGAGCGCCGAGCATATGCCCGGGACCGGGGGGCGAGGCTCCAATTCAACCACACCAGATGCGCAGGGTTACGCAGTGCCCTATATCCCAGACGTGATGTCTCAAAAGAGGCCGAGCCGCTTCTCTCGACGTGATTTTATCCTTGAATCCACCGAACGATGCCAGCTTTACAACGGAATCAGGTTCTCCTGGGCGTGGTATAGCCTAACGGCTCGGCGGCAAATTGGTGTAATCC
>JAFAVN010000557.1 GCA_019242435.1 Verrucomicrobiota bacterium
AGGAACTGCGGGCTATAGGTTTTTAAGGTGGATTCTTCCCGGCTCTCAGTTTGCATGACCGTCGCGGTGAGGCTCGCTTCAGATTCGATAATTCCGACCACGTCGCCAGCCAGTAGCTCGGTTCCCACGCCGGCTGCCTGTTCCAGAAGCCGGCCGCTTACGGTCGCCTCGACTTCTATCGTCGCTTTGTCCGTTTCCACTTCGAGCACGGGTTGACCGCGCTCGACCGGCCAGCCCACTTCAACAAGCCAGCGCACAACCTTAATTGGCGAGCTGGTAGTTGATAGATCCGGCATTTTCAGCTGATGTTTCATATTTGTTAACTCCCCAGGCTTATCCTTTCGATAGCCACTGAATCCGGCCTCTCCGCTAAAATTCGTTCTGCTTCCCGGCGCGTGAAAACAGCCTCCGTGGTCCCAATTGCTCGAGTGGCAGACGCGCCTAAAAGGCTGGCAAATGCCAGGGTCCGCGGCAGGTCCCAGGTCTCGAGGATTCCCGCGATAACCCCGGCGGCAAAGGCGTCCCCTGCTCCGGACGGATCAACACAAGGGCCAGGGTAAGCGCAGCACCGCCAGCATTCGTTTCCCACGGCGGCAAAAGCGCCCCTGTCTCCAAGAGTTATCATCACGCCGTTTGCACCCCAGCCGCGAAAAAGCCGGATGGCTTCGAGCGGATTGCTGTGTCCGGACAAAACGCGGGCTTCAGTATCATTGGGCAAGAACCAGTCAATGGCCGGGAGCAGTTTTTTCAGTTCCGCCTGACCGCTGAAACTTGCCGGAACAACTACATCGACAATGGTAGCAATATTCCGGCTACGGCAATCAGCGAGGAGGTCGCCCAACTCATCCGGATCGATAGCGGGCATCGCAAACAGGCCGCCCAGGTAGAAGACGGTGAGTTCGCCCAGCCAGCCACGGTCGATGTTTCCAATGCTAAACTCCCGATTAGCTCCAAACGAATGCAGATACCGGCGATCCTCACCTTCGACCAGTAGTATAACGGTCTCACTGGTTGGATACCGGTCGGTATAAACAATCCGCCCACAATTAATCCCGGATGTTTTCAGCACATTTACCAGCGTCTCACCCGCCGGATCGCGCCCAATGCATCCTAGTACTTCGACCTCCTGGTCTAATTTCCGCAAATCAAGCGCAACGTTGGCCGCGCACCCACCTGCTCTAATCCTAAGCGGCGGGATAGGTATCAGTTCACCGGGGCGAGGCAGGGCTTTTAGAGGTCCACAGAAGGTATCCTTGACCAGAATGCCTGCACAACCGATTCGAGCCATGGTCAGTCCGCCTTTCCGCAACAGCCTAGGAGGCCAATCCGCTCCAGCACGGCATCGCGGACCGCAATGCGTCCGGCCATCATGACATCGTGTTCACTGCCGAGACCGAGTAATTCGTGCGGATCGGAATTCTCTATCGGGATGAGACGAATCGCCCGAAGATAAGCCTGCTTCAGGTAAGTACCGTAGTTAACCTTCGCGACGCCCATCCGAATCGCTTCCTGCAGGGACCCGGAGCTGATCCCGGTCCCGCCATGTAATACCAGCGGCTTGCGAACGAGCACGCGAATCCGGCAGAGTTGGTCCAGGTCGAGATCTCGCTGGCCTTCTATAAGGACATGAACATTTCCTACACTGACTGCGATCAGATCGATGCCAGTCTCCTGTACAAACCGGGCCGCCATCTCGGGATCCGTCAGATCGGAGCCCCCGGTCACTTTGCCGGAACCGCCAAAAGGTAATTCTCCCAGCTCGCTTTCAATCGCAACCCGGCGCTGGTGTGCAAAATCAGCTAAGGCTTTGACCCGGCCGATGAATTCCTGAAACGGAGCTGCCGGATCTGCCGGCATGACCAGGTTGAACCCGGCCAGGATAGCGTCTCGTGTCCAGTTGTCCCGAGAACACTCGTTGAAAACCAGTGCGCAAGGCACACTGGCTGAATCAACAGCCGCTTTTCCCATGGCCGCATAACAGCGCAGCCGTTCCGGGAGTTTCCGGCCGGGGCGGCTTAGAAATTCGCCGTTGAATCCAAGCAGGATCGGCGATCGGGTCGCCTCGGCTGCATCCAAAACTCCTTGCAGGGATTCGAGATTCCAGCTTTCGAAGTAGCCGAGCGCGTACCCATTCTGCTCCGCGTGTGCGATGAGCTCAGGAATCGGCCTTAGTGGCATGGGGCCGACCCTCCGTTTTGCCGGTCGACGCACGAATCACTTGGATATTCGCATTCCCCAGATACGACGTATCGACGGCAGGAGCCTGATCGTCGGTTACCACATATTGAATCTGCGAAATATCCAAAACTTTACTCAGAGCGCGCCGGCCGAATTTGGTATGGTCGACAAGCAAAGCCGTACAGACGGCCTGATCCGCTAAAATCTGTTTGATCCGGAAGGTGGCAACCGCTGACTCATAGGTTCCGTCCAATGGGAGAAAGCCTTTTGTGGAGAAGAAAGCCAAGTCGACGAAAACCGTCCTGGCAAAAGCTTCTGCTTGCGGACCGACAAATGAAAGAGTCGCCGGATCGTACTCACCGCCGATGCCGATAACCGTGTTCCGGTCGTTGCCCATCTCGAGGCAAGCCATTGCCGAGTTAGTAACGATCGTCAGACCGCTGCACTCTTCCGCGATCAGCTTAGCCAACTCGAGGCAAGTCGTGCCACCGTCAACAAAGATCGCCTGGTTATTCCCAAGCAATTCCAGCGCCTGTTGAGCGATCGCGCGCTTCTCGGCTCGGTTCGCGGACATACGTTCCCAGATCCCGTTCTCGTAAAGATAAAGGGGGGCATGCGCTTGCTGGACTCCACCTACCGTTTTGATGATTTTGCCTGTGCTGGCAAGCTCATCGCAATCCCGCCGGACCGTCATCGTGGACACATTCAGTAGTTCTGCCAAGTCATTGTAAGAAGCCGATCCGTGGCGTTCCAAGTATCCCAGGACAAGTCTTACCCGGTCTTTAAAGCGCATCGGCAGGTTTTATGTAATTTATTAACAGGCGAAAAGCGAAATATGTGAATTTTTCACAGATCAGTGGGATCTAATCACAAACAGTAGTTGAAAATCGCTCCGCTCGCTCATGCTCGTTCCGTAATCCTGGATTTGAGCTCACCTTCCGCCAGACGTGTCCGAATTTCCTCTCCGGGCCCGACATCGATACTTCGTTGCACGATTTCGCCGGTCAGCTTTCGCGTGATCGAGTAGCCACGCTGCAGGGTCTGCTCGGGACCGAGCAAAAGCATCGATCGATGCAAAGCGGTTAGGTGCTGCTTCGCTCGATCGATCTGTTGTTTTAGCGCGTTTTCCAACCGGGCTCGTTGGGCTGTCAGCTCTGCCCGGCGCCGGACCAGAACCTGGGCTGGTTTGTAGGCTTGCAGCAAAGCAGCTAACCGGTCCATCTGCGCATGATGATGCTTGATCGTCCAACGAAGCACTTGGAACAGACGCCCTTCTGATTGATCGATCTTTTGCTGACGATCCAATATCAACCGGACCGGCTCGCGCAAGCCGCGGGCCTCCTGTAATCGATGAAGCCGGAGACGGGCTACTTCGACTGCTTGTTTTAACAATCGCTCGAGAGCGAGTTTTTTAGCAGTTAATGAGTTCAGCAATGCTTCCTGGGACGGCGTCACCAGTTCTGCGGCAGCGCTCGGGGTCGGTGCTCGCAAGTCAGCTACGAAGTCCGCGATAGTGAAATCGATCTCATGACCGACCGCAGAAATGATCGGCAGATCGCATCCGTAGATGGTACGCGCGAGGACTTCCTCGTTGAACTCCCAGATATCTTCCAGGCTGCCGCCGCCGCGGGCAACAATCATCACGTCTACGCCTAAGACGGCATGTTTCCGGTCAACCTGCCGGATCATGGCCGCAATCTCACTAGCTGCGCCTTCGCCTTGGACCCGAACCGGGCAAATCAGAATCCTTAGCCACGGACTGCGTCGCTGGAGAATGTTCAGCATGTCTGGCAAAGCGGCCCCGGAAGATGAAGTGACCAGCGCTACGCGTCGCGGAAAACTGGGCAGCGGTATCTTATGCTCTGGAGCAAATAGGCCCTCCGCCTCAAGTTTTCGTTTCAAGGCTTCAAATTTAGCCTGAAGAGCTCCTTGGCCCTTCGTCTGTATCAATTCGACAATGAGTTGGTATTGGCCTCGGGCTTCATAGACGGTGAGACGGCCAAACGCCTGGACAAGCATGCCATCCCTGAGAGCCAACCCCGCGCGAGCTGAATAAGCTCTTGAGAACATCACACATGCCACCTGGGAACGATCATCCTTCAAAGTGAAGTAATGATGTCCGGACGATTGTTTCCGATAATTGGAAATCTCCCCTTCGACCCAGATCTCACCCAGCTTGCTCTCCAGAAGATCGCGGACGTGTCGGGTGAGCTCGGTTACGGAAAGGATCGTCGGCATGGGCGAAGGTGATCGGTGAGAAGCGAGAGGTGATTAGAGCGCGGGTCGCCAAACAGTACCGGGCAACATCCGAAGCCGCATGCCCTTATAAAGCAAAAAATTGTACTTCTCACCTTTCACCGATCAACCTCTCGCCACTCGCCAATCAGTGTCTCGCCCTGCGCGACGGAGAGCGGCACCAAGGGCGGACGTACATTTCTCCAGGCCGGCTCCTTGGTTTCTTCGGCCACAATGCTTTTCAGCGCTGGGATAATTGGATACTTACGAACGATCGCGCTCCGCCGATCTACCTCTGCCTGATATTCGTCCGCCTTAGAGCTTTGGCGCCTTCGATATACTTCCTGCAGAACAGGAGAAGCGACGTTCGCCAGAGCGGCGATACAGCCTTTTCCACCGGTCTGTACTGCAGGGAGAAGATATTTCTCGCTTCCCGGAAAGATTCGAAATCCGGAACCGGCAAAGCGCTCGATCAATTGCTTCGTGTGTTCCCAATCGCCGGAGCTATCCTTAATGCCAACCACGATTTCGGGAAACGAGCGAATCAGTTTCTCAATCAGCGCCAAACTGAACGGAACCTGAGAAATCGGTGGAATATGGTATAGATAAATCCGGGCCCGGTCGTCCGCGATCGCGTCAATCAACTGGGCAAAATAAAGAAATAACCCGTCGTCAGTAACCGCCTTATAATAAAAGGGCGGGAGCATCAGAACTCCGGCACATCCCAGCCTAACCGCTTGCCTGGTTAAATCCACTGTGTCCGGCAATGAACAACACCCGGTACCGACTAGAATTCGCCCAGGGTCAATTCCCGAGGAAACTGCCTCGTTCAAAAAATGCAATCGTTCGACTGCCGACAGAGAGTTCGCCTCTGAAGTAGTCCCGAAAACGACAACTCCATTGCAACCGTTTTGGAGTAACCAATGTAAGCGAGAAATCGTCCCTCTGGTATCAACCTCAAAGCGGTAAGTAAAAGCAGTGAGCGCCGGCGCCCAGACTCCTTCTGGCTGCGAAATTTCCATTAGACAGCGTTTTTAATGGCTAAACTGGCCTGGGCCAGCTGTGCTATCCGCGTTTTGACTTCATCTTTCAGACTCTTGTCCTCATTAAAATCGCTCCGGGTCGCGTACACGAACCTGGGGATAATCAGGCAGCGAAAGTCCAGCATCAGGCTGTTTGCCAATCCCATTACCGACATGTAACTGGAGGAACCGCCTGCCGCACAGAGAAAGCCCACCACCTTGTTTTCCCAACTGTCGCCCGTCAATTCAATCAGATTTTTCAGTGCTGCGTTCGCATCGAAGTTATAGACCGGCGTCGCGGCAATAATCACCCGGGCACCCGCGATCAACTCTGCGCATTGGGCTACGTTTGGATGGCTATAGGCAGAGTCGCCGTCGCAAAGCGGAAGATCTGTCACCCTTAGATCCAGGAATGCAGAAGTAACCTGCTGCGTTTCGTAACACTGTTTCAAGTACTCCGCTAGAATCCGGCTTCGGCTCGACTCTCGCAGCGAACCCGAGATGACAAGGTATTCTTTTGGCCCCGACATTTGGGCAATGAAGCTGAGGAGTTCGACGAGTTCAAGGAGTTCGAGGAGTGCAGGATCAATACGCGGGATCAGAACAGCGGGCGGAGGCGCGTGAGCCGTCAAACAAACGCAAACGCCGCCGGTAGGGCGAGGCTCCGATCAACCGGCATGGGTCCACAGGGCCGGGTACCGTCTGATAGTCCAAACGTGCTACGCCCAAAAGCTGCCGAGCCGCGACCCAGGGGCCAATCGTAAGCCCTTGCGATTAAAATTCGCCGCCGGCAAGACGGCCCGGCCGATCATCTCTCCTTACGTATTCATTCAGATAGGCATCGTCGTTACCGCCAGTCCGGCTCGGACTGCCTTAAACTGCTAACTCGCCGGCGGCGAAAGCCGGGTTATTTATGGGACAGGACACCAGTGCGAGCCGGTGCCTCGCCAGACGTATAACGCGTGCGTTAGCACATTTTTTTACCGTAGGTAACAGACTAACTCAATTTGACTAACCATTTGGCTGCAGGGTAAATTAAGAGTATCGCAAAACAACTACCACTAACTAACTAAGCACCAATTAGCATTGACTAAAGATGACAAGCAACGACGCCATTAATATCGTGTATGGTCCGCTGGACGAACTGCGTTCACTAACTCACACGCTATCGTTGACCTTCGATCAAGCGGATAACAGCACATGGATCCGCCAAGCGAGTCGAAAGCAACTGCTCGCCGAAATCATCCGCCTGTACGCCAACAATCACCAGGGCAACTGACAGTAACGAAGATTTATAGAGCAAGGTAATCGAGTGAAGACGATCGGACAAATCAACATCGAACGTCTAACCAAGGAGGACCGAGCCGCGTTGCTGGCGGTGCTTCGCACTTGCCTGGTTCAAGCGCGGATTGTCCACGACCGGGGGGCGCTTTACGAGGGCAAGATCGCGACGGCTCTGGATCGCGTCCGGCTCGAACTGGGCGATGCCTGTGAAAGCCTACGGCGATTGTTAGGTGAACGGCAGCTTTACCTCTTGCTAGACTCTGATGACTCAAACACGGTGGTTAAGTCGCCACTTTAAAGGCTTCGATCATGAAAACATGATTCATTCCTTAAGGCAGAAGAGGCGATGGTCGCCTAGTCCGCCCTCCCCCTTCGCGAACCTGTTCACGATGCCGCTTCAGCGCAGGAGTTGCAGGAATGCAGCACAAGCCTTAGGAACAGCGAACCGCGAGCAGTCAACCGTGAACCGTGAACCCGAACCTTACCATGACCCCATTTAAACCCAAAGTCGCTGTCATCGCCGGAGTCGGCCCCGGGTCGGGCGCTGCGATCGCCCGCAAGTTCGCAAAAGAAGGGTGCGCAGTGGGACTGCTCGCCAGGTCGGAAGATTATCTCAAATCGCTCAGCGCCGAATTGGAGCTTAACAGCGTTTCTACGGCGTGGGCCAAAACTGATGTTAGTGATGTTAACCAGGTGCGGGATGCCTTTGAACAAGTCCGGCGGAAACTTGGGCCGATCGATCTTTTGGTTTTCCATGCCAGTGCCGCAGGGCCGTTCGGACAAAAGTTGCTGGATATTTCGCCAAATGACTTTACTCGCAGCTGGGCGGTGGACGCTTTGGG
>JAFAVN010000053.1 GCA_019242435.1 Verrucomicrobiota bacterium
CACTCAATGATATCGCCCACCTCATATTCGGTGAAATCGCCCAGTTTTATACCGCACTCAACGCCGGCCCGGACCTCTTTTACATCATCCTGGAAGCGCCGAAGGGTGGCAATCCCGCCATCGTAGATCGGCTGGCGTTTACGCAGCACACGTGCTCGGCCGTTACGAATAATACGTCCATCGGTAACAAAACAACCTGCCACCGTCCCCTTCGAAAGCTCGAACACCTGTCGGACCTCCGCATGACCGGTAACGGCCTCGCGAATCTCCGGATCCAGCATCCCGACCATCGCTTCTTTTACTTGGTCGATCAATTCGTAGATGATGCTGAAAAGCTTGATTTGAATTCCTTCGCGCTTGGCTGCGGCCGCGGCTTGGCTTTCGGTCTTCACATTGAAGCCGACTATGACCGCATTGGAAGCGCTGGCCAGCAACACGTCCGATTCGGAAATAGCGCCAACCCCGGAATGGATAATTTCCAAGTCGATCTTCTTACTTTCAATGTGATCGAGTGCGGCCGCGATCGCTTCACATGAACCTTGGACGTCGCACTTCAAGATCAGTTGGAGCTGCTTTTTACCTTCGCCCAGGTTATCAAACAGAGACTCCAGCGTGGCACGTTGGGGCATCGCCAGTTTCTGGGTTCGCAGTTCCAGCAATCGTTCGTCGCCCAGGGTCCGGGCAGACCGCTCAGAATCCATAACTGAGAGCTCGTCTCCTGCATTCGGAAGACCGGTAAATCCGAGAACCTTCACCGGGGTAGAAGGGCCGGCCTCTTTCAGGTTCTGGCCGGCATCTCCGATCAAAGACTTCACTTTACCCCAATAATTTCCACAAATGAACGGCTGACCCACTTTCAGCGTGCCCATGCGCACGATCACTGTCGCGGTAGGACCTCTTCCAGGTTCCACCTGAGCTTCAATCACGGTCCCGCGAGCTAGAGCACTGGGACTAGCTTTGAGCTCCATGATTTCTGCCTGGAGCAGCATCATTTCGAGCAAGTGGTCAATACCGGTCCCTTTGGTGGCGGATACGAGGCAACAAATGGTGGTGCCACCCCAATCCTCAGGTGTCAGGCCGCGTTCTTGAAGCTGGGTTTTGACCCGATCCGGATTTGCCGATGCCAGGTCAATCTTGTTTATCGCGACGATGATCGACACTTTTGCCGCTTTTGCGTGATTCAGTGCCTCAACCGTTTGGGGCATTATTCCGTCATCCGCAGCCACTACCAGTACCACGATATCGGTTACATTTGCGCCTCGAGCCCGCATGGCGGTAAAGGCCTCATGACCGGGGGTATCTAAGAAAGTGATCTTTTGGCCGTTGTGCGCCACCGTATAGGCCCCGATATGTTGCGTAATGCCGCCCGCCTCGCCGGCGGCGACCCGTGTCTTACGGATCGCATCCATCAACGAAGTTTTGCCGTGGTCGACATGACCCATGAAAGTGATTATGGGAGGCCTGGGCTGCAGCTCTTCTGCGGGAGGCGCCACCACCGGCGGGGCCTTTTCCACGACTGGTTCCGGCTTGTGCACTCCGCCGCCTTTTTCTCGCTTTTCAACCTCGAAAACGAATCCGTGCTTTCTGCAGATGGCGGCCGCGACATCGGGCTCAATAGTGTGGTTGATCGCCGCGAAGATATTCATTTCCATCAGGTCACTGATGAGTTGGAAGGGCTTAATTCCAATGCGCTGAGCCAGTTCGCGCACAATGATTGGCGGCTTAATATGAACCACCTTCTCTTCAGGAGCTGCGGCAGCCTTGTCGACGTTTGCCGGCGTTTCGGCCGGAAGGGGAACCGCTTGATTCTCCGGCTCCGACGGTCGCGCCGTTTGCCTGGTAATGCTCGAGGTTGGTCTGATCTTCGAAATCGGGGGAAGTACCGAACGGGTCTCCCGGGTCTCCGCGGAGCCGCTTGATTCCGGCTTCTTCGGGCGTTTTTCTTCTATCAAAGAAACCGTTTCTGGTTTCGGCAGCGGCGTCGCCGGGGGAGGTGAGGGTGCCGGCTCTTTAGCGGCCGGAGACGTTGCGGGCGGTGGCGCTTGAGAGCGAGCTTTGCTGATTGGAGGAACACCGGAACGCCTTACCGGTCGCTCCTCTCTTGCAGGACGTTTCTCTTTTTGAGAGATGAGATCAGTGGATGTTTTGGGCGCAGCGGGTTTCTCGGCCTTGTGCTCAGCCTTTGGCGTGGTCTTGGATGCAGGATCTTTTCGAGTGCTCGCTCGCGTAGCCATGAATGATCTGTCTCTCTAAATATCGCGTTGGCGCCATCATATTTCAGATGGACGCCAGTTTTCGTTCGTGTTCCTTTTTTGCGGATTCCTGAATCTGCCGTGCTCGTTCCGGATCGATCATCGCAATCTCGGCGATGTCGTTTGAGTCGGCTTCCAGAATTCCATCGATACTGTTCATCCCGGCTCTAGCCAAGGACCGAGCAGTTTCTTCGTCGATGTTCAAGGTCTTGGCAAGCGTACTGATAGCTTGCGCCAACTTTTGCTCGAACGCCTGCGTTACAGATTCGTCTTTCGAGATATTAATCTCCCACCCCGTCAACCGTGACGTCAACCGGGCGTTTTGTCCGCGACGACCGATCGCCAGCGACAACTGGTCTTCGTCTACCGTTACCTGCACAGCTTTCCGGTCTTCGTCGATCGTGATCGACTTAATTTTTGCCGGCTTCAGTGCTTCCATCACAAATTCACGCGGATCTTCGCTCCATCGAATGATATCGACCTTTTCCTGGTTGAGCTCCCGGACAATGTTTTTTACTCGGGAACCGCGCATCCCGACGCAGGCGCCCACTGGGTCCACTTTCTCGTCCGCAGACCAGACCGCTATCTTGGTGCGGTAACCGGCCTCGCGGGAGATCGCTTTAATTTCTACTGTGCGATCTGCGATTTCGCTGACCTCCACTTCGAATAGGCGGCGCACGAAATTAGGATGGCTACGGGAGATAATAATTTCAGGCCCGCGGTTGGTATTTTCAACCGCCACCACGTAAGCTCGGATCCGATCACCTATATTGTAATCTTCCGTTGCCACTCGTTCACGCATCGGCATCACCGCCTCGAATTTGCCGAGGTCAACGATCACATCGGATCGATCAAACCGGCGCACCGTGCCGCTGACGATCTCGCCCGCCCGATCTTTAAACTCGTCAAAGATCATTTCCTTCTCGATCTGCCGGATGCGCTGCAAAATAGCCTGGCGTGCGGTCTGCGCTGCGATCCGACCAAAACCTTCCGGCGTGACTACTACCTCGATTACGTCTCCGACGTTTGCGTCAGGTTTGATCTTTCGGGCACGCGACAGAAGAATCTCGTCATGGATGTTGCGAACATTTTCTACCACGATCAGGTTTGCCAGAGCGGTGATCTCGCCGGTTTTCGAGTCGATGGCCACCCGCAAATCCCGGGCCGGCCCGACGCTTTTCTTTGCGGCAGTGAGCAAGGCTCCGGATAGGGCCTCCAGCAGCACTTCGCGCTTGATACCTTTCTCGCGCTCCATGTAATCGAGTACTGCAAGTAGATCGCTGTTCATAAAAACAATAAGTGACCGATCGGTCACGGATCCGGCTTATCAGCCCGCTCCGGCGATTTCGGTCGAGTTTTCTAATCTATGACTAAAAAGAGGAGCGTCAAGCAGAGGGGGTTGAGCGGTCGATAGGCGGGATTCCGCAGGTTCTAATCCAGGACTTAGAATTCGAGATTCTAAATTCGAAGTTTTACATTCCGGCTCCGTTCTCTATGAAAGTCATCACCTTCGATGCCGGCAACACATTGATCCGGCTCAATCAACCTGTGGGTGTTACCTATGCCGCTGTGGCGGAAAGGTTTGGCGTTAAGTTAGCCCCGGCCAGTCTCGAGCGAGGGTTCAAAGCCGCGTGGAAGAGCGTGCCGCCTTTACCGGAAGCACCTGGGCCACGCCCGGACGACGGCCGGAGTTGGTGGCGGGCCGTTGTCATCCAGACGCTCGAGTTGACAGGAGAAAAGGTCGAGCCTTTCGATAACTACTTCGACGCGGTTTATCGCGAATTCGGGCTGCCGGGGATTTGGCGGCTGGAACCGGGAGCGCTCGATCTGCTGTCCGACCTGCGAGTTGCCGGCTTCCGTCTGGGAATTATTTCCAATTTCGATCTTCGGCTCCGGCATATCCTTGAGCATCTCGGCGTCTTGGACTTCTTCGAACAGATCATCATCTCCAGCCAGATTGGCGCTGATAAACCCTCTCCGCGCATTTTCCAGGCAGCGATCGAGCGCTTCGGAGTTGAACCCCAGGAAATGTTGCATGTCGGTGACGATAAGGCGGCCGACGGCGATGGCGCTCGCCAGGCGGGGATGCAGACATTCATTCTAGGTTTGGGCGGCAGCGGCTTAAAGGAGCTCCGGGAACGAGTGGGCTTGTAGGAGTTCGGAGAAGCATGCGGCTCGCTTTACGGACCCCAAAAAGCTGACGCTCCCACGGCATCAGCTTGCTTCTAAATTTTGCGAGCAAATTACTTCTCACTGGTGATCGTTTTCCTCTTACCGTTGTTTTGCCTCACTGGCAGCCGACCGGTCAGAACGAGCGCTAAAATCACCAGGAGGGGCAATATCCATCCGGTCCATCAAGTATAGTTGCCTGAGCCGTATCGAATGGAGCTTTGGAATCGGACAACAGATGTGCGATACCGGCTGAATCATTGAGGGTTCCATGTGCCACGACACCCGCCCAGATGTTACCGGCCGCTAACCGGAGTCAGCCAATTAAAACACCGGTTATAATGCAAAAAATTATCATCAGACCGACACCAACCCTTGGATGGTGTTAAGACCAGCGACGCTTTCTGGGCCAGTCCCAAAGTGGCCGCCGATGCATTTATTTTCGTAACCGCCGCGCCGGGTCCGGCGTTTAATGTTTTATAGCTATGAAAAAATTGTTATTTGGTATTTCGGCTTTGTTTACGGTGCTGTTGTTCAGCCCGAAACCAGCCAATGCCGCGGTCGTAATCGTCACAACCGGGCCCGGGTATTATGCGCCTGGATGGTACTGGGGCCCTTACGGTTATCGGTACTATCACCGTCCGTACTGGCATAGAAGATACTGGCACCACGGTCGCTGGTATTATCGGTAGGCTGTCCTCGCGTGGCAGAGTCCCGCATCTGACAATAAAAGCGAATTCTCTGGCGTCCGGGCATACTGACGCAAAAATCTTCCGGCAACTTCATGCTTATGGTGTGCCCGAGCCAACGAACTCAGCGCTGACGGTTTCGAATTTCGTAACCTGTCCGACTGCCGGTTCACTGCTCACAACGTAACAGCCGGATCCGACAAACTGGTCGAACCGAGTATCAAACACCATTAAACAGCGCAATTGCGCAGGTTCAGCCCGGCCGTCGGGCCCCTGATTTTTGGTGTACTCTTCGAGCTGTTTTTTCGTCGGCCTGAGCGTTTTCACTGAAATGTAGCGATGGCTGGCAACGTGCCTTTTCCCCTTTTTAACGGCAGCGAGATAGTTTTTAACCTGCTGCTCCGCTGTTGCCTGCTGTTCCGCAGTCGGTGTGTAGGAATAGTTCGAATCGTAACTGCTGGCGTAACTCGAGTACGTTGGACCCCCATAAGGGCCTGAGTAGCCATAATGCCCATGCCCGCCGGAATTACCATGGGCCAGACAGAGGGGAGAAAACGAGCATAATCCAGTCGCCACGAAGCTGACGACGCAGGAGTGTAATTTCATAGGATTGGTGAGTTTCAATAAACGCAAGAGCCGCAATTCGCCCAAACAACGAGCGTGCCGTAACTTGCGATAGCAGTGATCGTGCCGCGATGAACGATGTGAGCTAAGTGCCTGTTAGAGAGCTGATTATCGATGCAGACGGCAGAATTCCGCCGGGCTGATCTATTGCGGAAATGGACCTATTTTTCCCAAGTATGGGATGCGATCTCCATTGCGTGCCGTCCGAAAGTTAACCAATCCATCGGATGATTACGTTTTAATGACGTCCCTTATCTCCATACCCGAGACTGTCCGTCTGCCCGTCGACGATCAAGATTTTCTGCGGAGGCGCTGTAAAAACGGCCACAGGAGCCTCGTAACATATAGACCTAGGCCACCCGAATCAGAAAATGGGTTGGCTGGGACTCGAACCCAGAACCAACGC
>JAFAVN010000195.1 GCA_019242435.1 Verrucomicrobiota bacterium
TTCGCCGCTCGGCGCCGCGGCGCGCGGGTTCACAGGCGATATGGGCATGGTTAAAGCCCGTGACGGCGAGCCTCGATCGCGGGAATGCCAAACGGATATTGAAAGACTCGTCGAAGGAACTAAACTGGGGGGGAAATGCCCAGATCCCGTCGGCAAAACCCATGGAATGAAGTAGTCGGGCTAGCGTCGCTTGGGGTCGGCACGGTCATTTTCCTGGCTTTGATCTCGTATAATCCCGGCGATGTGCCGTCATGGGTATGGTTCAGTTACAAGAGTCCACCTAATGATCCGGCTCAGAATTTCATCGGCCCGACCGGTGCGATTCTAGCCGGTTTTCTGTATCTCACCTTGGGTGCGGCGGCGTACCTGGTGGCGTCTCTCTTTCTTGGGTTTGGGCTCGCTAAGCTTTTCCTTCCTGGGTTCCGCATCCTGAAAAGGCTGCCCTGGGCACTATTGTTTGTGATCACCGGCTCGGTCCTGACGCAGCTGCAGCCTTGGTTTTTGAATGGCTGGGAACAGGAGTTCAAGCTGATCGGCCAAACCGGCCTGCAACCAGGAGGAATACTAGGTGAGTATGGCGGCCCGTTACTACTGAACCTTCTGGGCCAGGTCGGATCGATTGTCGCGTTGCTTTGTATTTACCTGGTCAGCATCGTTTGGCTAACCGGTATTCAACCCATTGCAGTTACTAGACAAATCTTTGGAACAATTCACGACTTGATTCGAAAAGCGGCGTCAGAACGGGAGCAGAAACGCTTGGCAGCCGCCGATCAACGCGAACGTCTGGAATCGAACCAAAGAAAAATCGAAAAAGAAATCCGGAAGCAGGAACGAGAGCTGAAGAAAAAAGGTATCCTACCGTCCGACGCTTTCGAAGAAACTTACCCCGAGCCCAAGGTAATCGACTCATTGAGTGGCGCTCCGGCGAAGCGCAGACCAAGCCGCCCTCCGATGCCGGTTGATAAAGAGAACCGTCTCGAGGACTACCGAATGCCTGGATTGGATCTGTTTGAGGCGGTCGAGGTCGACAGCCGGAAGGCGAGTGATCCAACCGAGCTAAAACAAGTTCAAGCCGTTCTGGTCGATACGCTGAAACAGTTTAACATCGACGTCAGTCCTGGCGATATCACGCGAGGTCCAACCATAACCCGTTATGAAGTTTACCCGGCTCGAGGCGTACGGGTGGACAAAATCTCCAGCCTTGAGCGTGACCTGGCGAGAGCTACCCGGGCCGAACGCATCAATATCCTGGCGCCCATCCCGGGTAAGGACACGGTCGGGATTGAGATCGCCAATACTAAAAAGGTGAAGGTCGCATTGAGGGAAATCCTGGAATCAGAGGAGTGGGTGCAGACGAAACTGAAAATACCGATCGTGTTGGGTAAGGATGTCTACGGGAAGATAATCCTAGGCGATCTGGCTCAAATGCCTCACTGCCTGGTGGCCGGCACGACGGGGAGCGGGAAGAGCGTCTGCATTAATGCCATCATTGCCAGCATTCTTGTCCGCTTTTCTCCGAATGACCTCCGCTTCGTTATGATCGATCCGAAGGTGGTCGAGATGCAGCTTTATAACGCGCTTCCTCATTTGATCATGCCGGTGGTTACCGACCCAAAAAAGGTGCTGCTGGCCCTCCGCTGGGTGGTTGCCGAAATGGAGAAGCGCTATCGGATTTTTGCCAAGGTCGGAGTAAGGAATGTTTCCGCTTTCAATCTTCGTTCTAAATCGAAATCCCGCGGAGATGCCGGCGTGGATGATTTTGGAGCTGACTTATCGGGAAAACGCTCGCTGGGATCCGATCCCAGTCGGTCATCAGGAGACGAAGACCTTGTGATACCAGAAAGGCTGCCGTACATCGTCGTAATCATCGACGAGTTGGCTGACTTGATGCAGACCGCGCCGGCTGATGTGGAAAGCGCTATTGCCAGAATTACTCAAATGGCGCGTGCCGCCGGAATTCATATGATCGTAGCGACCCAGACACCGCGTGCAGATATCATTACCGGGGTCATCAAAGCCAATATACCGACTCGCATCGCGTTTCAGGTCGCCTCGGGGTTGGATAGCCGGGTGATTCTGGATGAAAACGGGGCGGAACGCCTCCTAGGGCAGGGCGATATGTTTTATCGGCCTCCTGGCACTTCTCGATTAGTGCGGTCTCAAGGGGTGCTGGTGACCGACGAGGAAATTCACCGGTTGGTTAGCTTTGTTTCTGCGCAGGGAGAGCCGGAATTTGATCTGGCAATACAGAACCAGCTCGAATCCAGTTCCGCTACTGAAGAAGATGTTACTGAGGAAGACGAAGAGCTGGTCAATCGTTGCCTGGAAATTATCCGCCAGGAAAAACGAGCATCGACATCGATGTTGCAGCGTCGATTGCGTCTTGGTTACACTCGCGCTGCTCGAGTAGTTGACATTCTGGAGCGGAGGGGCATTTTGGGCCCTGGCGATGGAGCCAAACCGAGGCAGATCCTCGTTGATCTGGATGCTCTCGTCGGGGAATCTAGCATGAATCGCGGGAGTCTTTTCGACGAGTAACCCGTTGGTTCGGCCGGTGAACTTTTTTTTGCGGATGGTTGAGACAGTCGGCAGAAGGCTGCAGAAGGCGAGACAAGAAAGGAACTTGACGATCGACGAGGTCGCAACGGCCACCAAAATCCGGCCTGAGCGGATCGCAGATCTCGAGGCGGATGATCTTACGCATTTTCCAAGCCTGGTGTACGCTCGCAGTTTCTTGGTGAAGTACGCCAAATTTATGGGTGTCGATATCCAGGACGACTTGGATAATTTTCAGATTACTCATTCCGTTGGCGTGGGAGAGTTTAAGTATTTGGCGGCTGCACCTTCCCCGAGGTATCGACCCGAACAGCGGTCCAGGGAAACGCGCGCCGCGCCGACTCCTCCCGTGGGTCTGGCCGTTGTCGCAGTGTTGATCCTGGTAGGAGTTCCACTGGTCGCGTTCTTTGCCATCAACCTTTCACGATTGAGCACGGATGCCGGAGGGAACAAGGTCACGGCAGCAACACCAGCAGCGATGGTGGGGAGTTCACCTGAAGCGTCTAATGAACCCGCAGCGTCCGCGACGATCTCAGCCGAGGTGTCTGGTCTCCTGAGTCCGCCAAAGGCGTCGGCGTCCGCCTCTCCGTCGGTCGAAGTCCGGCGAGCTCTACCAGTAGACGCCGATTTCCAAAAGCTTGAGCCGAGTGCCTCACCTTCACCGGCCGGCCCTGCGCCTCAAAAGTTAGAAATCAAAGCGAAAGAGCGGACCTGGCTTCGAGTCACGAAGGATCAACAGAATTCCCAGCCGGTATTTAACGATTTCATCGGACCAGACAGCCCGGCGGTTGTGGTTCAGGGAAAACGCTTTTGGCTGAAGGCTTTGGACAAGAATGCGTTGGAACTCCGTAAGAACGGCCAGACGGTTAATGGCCAGGACAGTGATATAGTGATCGAATGAGGGCAGTGGATACGGTAGTAAGAGCCCAGGAGACCCATTCTCCGGGTGTTTCGCTTGTCAGGGCGCCAATCCGGGTTGGGATGATCAGTCTGGGGTGCGCGAAAAACCTCGTGGACTCCGAGATCATGCTGGGTGGAATCCGCGCGCGCGGGATGGAGATCACTAACTCGGTCGATGACGCCGACGTAGTCGTTGTCAATACCTGCGGATTTATCGACGCTGCCAAAGAGGAATCGATAGAGGCGATCCTCGGAGTGCACGAAAAGCGTCTGTCCCGAGTCCAGGGACAACAGAAGCTAGTGGTGAGTGGATGTCTGTCCCAGCGTTTTTCCACTGATCTGGCCGCTGAATTGCCCGAAGTCGATGCCTTCATCGGTCTGGACCAGGTGGCAACAACCGCCGAGATCATCGAACGGCTGTTCGAGAATAACGAAGTCGTAGCCGGCCCCTTAAATCTGGTCGATGGGCGATCAAGATTTCTTCCTGATTTTGATACGCCTCGTTTTCGCTTAACTCCGTCACATTTTGCTTATGTCAAAATCGCGGAGGGGTGTAACCACCCGTGCAGCTTTTGTGTTATCCCCCAAATGCGCGGGAAACATCGTAGCCGGGGCATTGAATCGGTCGAGGAAGAAGTGAGAAGGTTGGTAGGCGAAGGGGTTAAGGAGATTAATCTGATCAGCCAGGACACCACTTATTACGGAATGGATCTGTGGGTCGAAAAAGCCGGCCCGCGCCAGCCTGTGGATTCAGTGAGAGGTCCAACGCTCATCAGACTGCTGGACCGCCTGGCTAGTATCGAAGGTGAGTTCTGGATCCGGCTTCTTTACACACATCCGGCTCATTGGAGCACTGAACTCATGGATGCAGTAGCAGCCAACCCCAGGGTCGCTAAATACTTGGACATGCCGCTGCAGCATATCGATGAGCGGGTCTTGCAGCTTATGCGGCGAGAAACTTCGCGCCAACATATCGAGGACCTGGTTCTGGAGATGCGAGCAAGGATTCCTGGCGTTTATCTGCGGACGACCTTTATCGTCGGTTTCCCGGGTGAAACAGAGGAACAGTTTGAGGTGCTGCTGGATTTCATCGAACGAACACGATTCGAGAGATTGGGGGTGTTCCAATACTCCCGGGAAGAGGGATCGCGGGCCGGCAAAATGCCGAACCAGATTTCGAAGGCGGCAAAGCAAAAACGGTATCGGCGAGCGATGGAGTTGCAACAACGGATCGCCGTCGAATGGTCCGAGTCGCAAGTGGGTTTGGTGAAAAAAGTCCTGGTCGAACAACCCTTGGTGGCACGCAGCGAAGGAGACGCGCCCGACGTGGATCCGCGCGTACTGCTGGACCGACCGCTGCCGGTGGGCGGGTTTGCAAACGTCAGGGTTACAGGAACTCAGGTATACGATTTGAGAGCGACTCCGGTAGCCACGCATGCCGAGCCTCGTGGCTGATGTCAGATCAGGCCTGACACTGCAGACCATCATTGAGATTCTACTTGCAGAATGCCTGGAGGAAGTCTTGTTTAGGAGCGGTTGTTTTATCGGCAACGTTTTTAGTGACAAAGGTACCATTTTTCGATCTGCACCGGCAGTTCCGAAGGCTCCAGTCGGAGATCATCGATGACTTGGTAGAAGTTTGTGAGTCCCAGTCGTTTATTCTCGGGCCGAAAGTACTTGAGTTCGAGACTCGTATAGCTGCACTGACAGGAACGAACTTTGGTATCGCCACCTCGTCGGGCACGGATGCCGAGTTGCTCATCTTGATGGCGCTCAGCCTGGGGGCTGGAGATGGGGTAATCACAACTCCATTTACGTTTTTCGCGACTGCCGGCACGATTGTGCGCGTGGGCGCTAAACCGATCTTTGTCGATATCGATCCCGCCACCTTTAATCTCTCGATCGCGAAGCTCGAGGAATTCCTGGAGAAGAATTGCGTTACCACGAATTCGGGGACCGTTACACGTGACGGTGTGAAAATTCGTGCCGTTGTCCCAGTGCATCTGTTTGGCTTATGCTGTGATCTTCCAGAGTTGCGGCGGGTCTGTGATCGTTGGCAACTGATGTTGATTGAGGACGCGGCTCAGGCTTTAGGGGCTTCATATCCAGAGGGTAGGACATTAAAAAAGGCTGGTAGTGCCGGTGTTGCCGGCTTCTTTAGTTTCTATCCGACGAAGAATTTGGGTGCATTTGGCGATGCCGGTATGGTGGTAACAGATGATGCCGGATTGGCGGCAAAAATGCGGGCTTTACGCAATCACGGGATGGAACCTCGTTATTACCATCACTTGGTAGGCGGTGCTTTTCGCATGGACGCCCTTCAGGCCGCCGTTTTGCTTAGGAAACTGGCCCATTTGGAGAAATGGTCGAGCAGAAGGTGGGAACTTGCCCAACGATACCGCACGGAGTTATCGGGACTAGAGGTCATTCTGCCTGCCGAACCGTATGCGTGTGGTTGGGAGGGGCATATTTATCATCAATTTGTCATCCGAACACCAGAGCGAAACCGGTTGCGAACCTACTTGGCTGAACGAGGGGTCGGGACAGAGATTTACTATCCTTTAGCACTGCATCAACAGCCTTGCTTTGAGCCTCTAGGCTACAAGGCAGGGGACTTACCGGTTGCCGAAAAGGTGGCATCAGAGTGCCTGGCTTTACCGGTCTTCCCTGAGTTGACTGATGAAGAACAGGCACTGGTAATCCTTAGAATTGGAGAATTTTTCGGTCGTAAATGATGTTTGATACAAAGGCGAAACCTACGGCGGCTCAACGAGCTTATCTGGTTGGGGTTTATTTTGACACAAACAATAGAGAAGAGGCTGCGAGTCTGCTCGATGAGTTAAGGCAGCTCGTAGAGACTCTTTCGATAGAGGTGGTTCATCAGGAGCTGGTCCGGATCCAGGACGCTTCTCCTCGCTATTTCATTGGTTCAGGGCGAGCCGAAGGCGTAGCTCAACAGGCACGAGATCTGGGTGCGGATGTTATTGTTTTCGACAACGACCTGACCCCGGCTCAGCAACGAAACTGGGAGGCTCTCTCCACGCTGGCAGTGATCGATCGCCAAGAAGTCATTCTCGATATTTTTTCCCAACGGGCTCAAACTAAGGAGGCCAGGTTGCAAGTCGAACTGGCCCGGCTGGAATATTCACTTCCTCGGCTGACCAGGGCATGGGGACATTTAAGCCGGCAAGCGGGCGGCCTGGGAGCGAAAGGTGAAGGCGAAACTCAGCTGGAAACAGACCGTCGAATTGTGCGGCGTCACATCGACGGGGTGAAATCCGAGCTTCAACTGGTTCGTTCCCGCCGAGCAACTCAGCGGAAACAACGCGAACGTCTGCCTCTTCCCCACGCGGCGATAGTTGGATATACCAACGCCGGAAAATCATCTTTGTTGCGACGCCTTACTGGCGCAGAAGTCCTCGTAGCGGACAAGCTGTTTTCGACCCTTGATCCAACCACCCGTCGAGTTGAGTTGGGGAATGGCCAACCACTGCTCCTGACCGATACAGTGGGCTTTGTCCGCAACCTTCCCCATCGCCTGGTCGAAGCGTTCAAAGCGACCTTGGAGGAAGCTGCTCGAGCCGATTTCCTGATTCACGTGTTAGATGCCAGTCACCCTCGGGTTTATGACTTCTACGATACGACCATGAAAGTCCTGGAGGAGCTCGGAGCCGATACCGTAAAAATGGTAACTGTTTTGAATAAGGTTGATCGGCTAGAGGATCCGGCGACGATCCACGCTCTCCGGCTGCATTTTCCGGACGCGGTAACCGTTTCCGTTCGTTCTGGTTTCGGGTTGAATGAGTTGCTCGAACGATTCGCCGAACAGCTGAGCTCCCGGTCTACAAAGGTCGAGCTTGCTTTGCCCTTAGATCGAACGGAGTTGCTCTCTTTACTTCATCGTACCGGACGAGTCCTGCGTCTCGAGTACGGAGAGGGATTTGCTTCGGTAGTGGCATTGGTCTCGCCCAAGGTGTTTGCCAGGGTTCAGCCTTTCCTGGTAAATCGGCGGCCGCAGGCGGTGTAGCGGCGAACGGGCGATATTGGTCTCAGGTAGCGGCGACTGTCCCGACGAAGAAGCACGATTAAATAAGGTGGTGCTTGCACTGGAGTCCATGATCGGGCAGAACCGCACGCTTAGTCGCCATTCGATAGCCGGGACGTAATCTGATTATTGGCCAGCATTTCTCACACACCTGCGGTCATCGGCTGCTCGATACCGGCATATCTGTGAGAAATTGCAAGCCCTGGCGACTGAGCGCAGGAGCGCGAGGCTTAGTCGAGGCTGCGAATTCCAGCAGAGATTCGGCCAACTGGACTTCGTTGGGACAGTCGCCGCTACCGACCGCATTCATTGAGCCGATGGGCTCGGTCGGGCCTGGGGCAACGGGGAACCCGATGGCGATGGGTTCGAGGTCAGCTTTGCTTTTGACTCGTCGATTTTGTTAGTCAGTTTTTGGTTGGACGGGTCCAGCTTAAGCGCCTTTTGCCAATACATCAGTGCTTCCCCGATTTTTCCAAGCGCGGCAAACGTGTCACCAACGTGCTCGTAGACCACCGGATCTTCCGGTTTTAAAGCATCTGCCGCCCGTAACAACTCGGTGAGAGCTCGGCTGTATTCTCCCACATGGTAATAATACCAACCGAGGCTATCAATGTAAGCGCCGTTGTTCGGTTCTAATTCCAGCGCCTTACGGATCATGTTCCCGCCATCTTCAAGGTTCATGTTCCGATCTACCCACATGTAACCAATATAATTGTAGGCTTGGGCTGCTTTAGACGGATCGAGCTCGATCGACTTTTTCAGCAGCGCCGCAGCCTTATCGATAAACCCGCCTTGCTCGGCGCAGACGCCGTAATTAAAATAAAAGCCGGCATCGAGAATCTCTGGTTCGGAATCCTTTGCCTCCTGCAGCGCAGATTCGTAAACCGGCAACGCTTCCGAAAATCGGCTCGCGGTACTTAACGCGATCGCCAGGCTGTACGTGATTTGCGGGATATTGAAACGGCGACGCGCCTCCGCCAGTGTAGCAATACCCTGGTCATACTTTTTTAGTTCGAGCTGCATGCCGGCAGTATGCAGGTAGTTCTCCGGCCGGTTCGGTGCGAGCAGCAAGGCTTGTTGGTAATTGGCCAGGGCTTGTTCGAAGTTCTTGGCAGTTTGGTACAAGCGCGCTAGAAAATCGTACGCCTCGGGTCGCATCGGATCATTCTTGATCATGTCTTCCAATGCCTGCACCGCCTCATCGCGTTGCCCTGATTTAGCAAAGCTTTGCGCGAGTTTGTATTCGGTTTCCTCGTCGCCCCGGCCTAGTTCCAATGCCTTGACGTAAAAGTCGATGGCAGAGGGCACCCGGTTTATCTGGGCGTATACATCACCAATCCGTGTATAAATGTCGGCGGTTTTCCCTGACAGAGCGGCTGCCTTTTGCAAGCAAGGTTCCACGAGCGCGGTTTTCCCGGGCTGAAACTGCCCCTTATCATTAGTATAAAGATGAACGCCCAGGTCGGCCAGAGTCAGCCAAAAAGTCGGACTTTGACTATCAAGCTTTTCCGCCCGCAGCAAAACCGATTCGGCATCCTTAGTGCGCTTCAGTGCCAGGTAGTCTTCGAACAGTGTTTCGTAACTGTTCAGTTGATCCGGCGCCACTTTCAGCGCCTGCTCTGCGTAAGTGACCGCTAGCTCCGGTTTCTTGAGGCGCCGGAGATAAAGGTCTGCCAAGGCTAGAAAACCTCGCGCCTCGTTTGGTCGCGCTTTAATCAAATCCTTCAGAACGTCAATCCCGTTGGCCACTTCATCCCGATCCGCATACTCGCTGGCCACTCGGATAGCGAGATCGGGATTGGCTCCAGGATCTAACTGCAGGGCCTGCGTATAAGCCATTAAGGCGCCGTCGTTGTCCCCTTGATCCTCAAAGATCAGCGCTTGAATGTAAGCGGCTTCGGCATCCGCCTTTCGTTCGACCCCCTTGGAGAGCCCCAGATCGGGAGCTGACGGGCGCACATCTGAAAACAACGCCTCTTCCGGATTTCGCAGCCGGAAAACGTTCTTTTGCGGCGCTGAAGCGGGCGCTCCCAATGCCTTTCCCGTCAAAATGAAGCCGAGAAGAACCGGAATTATGCAGCTAGTCGCGGACCGCTTCCAACTCCGCGACCACCTCAACTCCGGTGGATTCATAAAGCTCAACCTAAAGCTTAGGACTTGTATCGCAACCGCTTCTTGTGGCGATTTTCTTTCATTCGTTTGCGTCGCTTATGCTTAGCAATTTTCGCTTTCCTTCTTTTCTTTAATGAACCCATAACGGAGAGACTGCGCCGGTTATCGGTTAGTTGCGCGGAACCGGCTGCCGCAAGATTTGAGCCGCCAATAAAGACTAATAAACCACTTTGTTCAACGGATACTCGATAATACCTTCCGCTCCGAGTTGCTTCAGTTCCGGGATAATTTCGCGAACGACTTTTTCATCGATCACCGTTTCAACCGCCACCCAGCCGGTTTGGGAGAGCGAAGAGACGGTCGGGTTGCGTAAGGCGGGCAGACGCTCGATCAGGTGCGGCAGTTTGGCGGCTTCCAGGTTCATCTTTAGCCCAACCTTGTTCCGCGCATTCAGCGCTCCTTCCAACAACAGTAGGAGGCGCTCAACTTTGTTTCGTTTCCATGAATCGTTCATGGCATCGATGTTGCCGACTAGTTGAGGGAATGACTCGATGATCGTATCAATGATGCGAAGGTTGTTGGCCTGGAGCGATGCACCCGTTTCGGTAATATCCACAATTGCGTCCACTAACTCGGGGACCTTGACCTCGGTGGCTCCCCAGCTGAACTCGACTGATGCCGAAACGCCTTTGGCGGCGAGGAACCTTTTTGTCAGACCAACCGCTTCAGTCGCGATGCGCTTACCTTGTAGATCAGCCACCTGGCGGTAAGGAGAGCTTTCCGGCACCACCAGGACCCAACGCGCCGGGGTGGAAGTCGCCTTGCTGTAAGGCAGGTCTGCCAAAACCACCACATGGGAATCATTCTCTTCGATCCAATCTTTCCCGGTAATCCCGCAGTCCAGAAATCCGCGTTCAACGTAACGGCTGATTTCCTGTGCCCGGAGGAGCCGGACCTCGAGTTCCGGATCATCCACGGACGGTTTGTATGAGCGCCTGGACGATGAGATCCAGAAACCAGCCTTGGCAAAAAGCTGAAAGGTCGCTTCCTGCAGGCTTCCGGAGGGTAGACCGATACGAAGTCGTTGGGCAGACATAAAAAAGGCGCAACTACCTACAAGATATGGTTGAGGCGGACCAGTGAAATTTTGCGGTGCGTACATGTCAGCGAAGCCGGAATCCGCTGGCAATAGTCTGTCCTCAGCTCGGATAAGCAGCAATGATGGAGTAATGGGAAATGGCCTCGTCCTTGGGTCTGCTTTCGCTCCTGACTAGAAGGGAAGGGCTTTGGCAGTGAGAGCTAGGCAATGTGCCAAAGTCGGGAAACTCCCTTGAGTAGCTTCTCAAGCCCATTACTCCATTACTCCAACAGTCCACCACTCCATTACCTTACCCTCTTTTTTTTCTATAACCCGTTTGCGGCAAGACGTAAGCGTGTTTACAGAGAGGGAGACGCTATGGCACTCGATACCGAAATTCTCGCTCGGGCCGCGACAGAGGCGCGCGGATTAGCAATGGACGCTGTTCAGGCGGCAAACTCCGGCCACCTCGGTTTGCCACTGGGCGACGCTGAAATCGGTGCGGTATTGTTTGGGCACGCTCTCCGCTACTACCCTGACGATCCGCGTTGGCTTAATCGCGATCGATTTGTTTTGTCGGCGGGCCACGGAAGTATGTTTCTGTACAGCTGGCTGCATTTAGCGGGATACCCAATATCGCTCGACGAGATTCGAAGGTTTCGCCAGTTGCATAGCATCACCCCTGGACACCCAGAGTTTCGAGAAACGCCCGGGATCGAGTGCACCACGGGTCCTTTGGGGCAAGGGGTCGGAAATGCTGTTGGTTTGGCGGTCTCCGGGAAAATGGCCGAAGCGCATTTTAACACGGCCGACCACACTATCTTTGACCATAAGATTGTTTGTCTCGCCGGTGACGGATGTTTGCAGGAAGGAGTCTCAGCCGAGGCTGCCGCGTTCGCCGGCCATTACAAATTAGATAATCTCATCCTGATCTACGACTCTAACCTGGTCACGCTCGATGCCATGGCCGAGATGAGCCAGAGCGAGAACACCGCTGAGCGCTTCGCGGCCTACGGGTTCGATGTCCAGGAAGTGGACGGCCAGAACATGGAAGCGTTTCTGGAGGTGTATGAGAAGGCAAGATCAGCCAAGAGCGGCCGTCCTCAATTTATCGTTGCGCATACTCTGGTCGGTAAAGGTATTCCTGAGGTGGCGGGAACTAACAAGGCGCACGGGGAGGCAGGCGTAAAGTTTGTGGACGCCGACCGGAAGGCTTTGGGGTTGCCGGACGAGAAGTTCTATGTCTCCAAAGAAGTGCGGAACTATTTTGCCCAACACCGCCAGCAACTCAAAACTCCTTACGACGCGTGGCAGGAAACCTTTGCAGCTTGGCGGAAAGCGAATCCCGAGCTCGCTGGCTTGCTCGACCGGGGCGTGTCACATGAAATTCCCAAAGATTTGCTCGACAAAGTCCCGGTATTCGATCCGGAGTCCAAGATCGCAACGCGTAAAGCGGGGAGTGAGGCACTCCAACCGCTCGCGGATGCCCTGCCTCTATTGATTGGAGGAAGTGCGGACCTGTACGGATCGACTCTGAACTATATTAAATCAGACAAAGATTTTAATGCTCAGAACCGGGCCGGCAGGAACATTCGTTTCGGCATCAGAGAGCATGGCATGTGCGCCATTCTGAATGGGATCGCTTATGACGGAATATTCCGGCCTTCCGGCGCTACCTTCCTGGTGTTCGCGGATTATTGCCGTGCCTCCATCCGACTGGCTGCCTTGGCTAAACTGCCCGTGATCTACATCTTTACACACGATTCCGTCGGAGTCGGAGAGGATGGCCCAACCCATGAGCCAATCGAGACCGTTAGTGCGCTGCGCCTCATTCCGAACCTCGATGTGATTCGTCCGGGTGATCCTGAGGAAACCGCCGGCGCGTTCGTCGGAGCGCTCGAGCGTACGGAAGGGACGACGTTACTCGCACTTACGCGACAGAATTTGCCTACTATTTCCCAGGTCCCAGCCGAGGTTCGCCGAAATGGGGTGCTAAAGGGCGCCTATGTGCTGGTCCGCGAGGCAGCACCGCTGGAAGCAATCATTATTGCTACCGGTTCTGAGGTCCAGCACGCAGTGGCTGCGGCGAAACAGTTGGGAGCCGGTATTCGCGTTGTTTCTGCCCCCAGTTTTGAGCGATTCGACCGCCAAGATGCGGCTTATCGGGAGGAGGTTCTGCCCTCTTCGTGCCGGAAACGGGTTGGGATAGAGGCCGGTGCCACCGGACTCTGGTATAAATACGTAGGGTTGGACGGCAAACCGATCGGGATCGATCGTTTTGGTTTAAGCGCTCCCGGCGGTAGCGTGATGAAGGAATTAGGCATCACTGCCGAGCACGTCGTCGAGACGGTGAAGAGCTTGCTCTGATATCGCGGATGGTCGGATGCCCATCGGCGTAAGCTGGCGAGGAGCTATTCTCGGGGGCCGCCTGTTAGCAGGCGATCCATTGTTATAACGCAGATGCAAACTGGCGAGGGCGCGTTTGGCCTATTCAAAAGCGGCTCGCCTCCGGGCGCGCCAGGCCTTTCAGCCCGAGGCCGGCATTTGTCTTTAAAACCGCCTCTTGCCAAAAGTCTATAGAGATATAGACATTATCGCATGTCCGATGCGCTCCTTTTCTCCATAGAAGAAATCAAAGCGACTTCGCGCGATCTCGAAAATGCCTCTCCAGCTCAGATTTTAGAGTGGGCTTATGAGGTTTTTGGCTGCCGAGCAGCGTTCGGGACCAGTTTCCAGGGGGCAGGCTTGGTGGCGATTCATCAGGCCCTATCGCTCGGCTTGAGGTTCCCGGTATTCACCATCGACACTGGTCTCCTTTTTCCCGAGACTCTCGCTCTCAAATCCCGCCTGGAAGAGTTCTTCGAAATAGAAATTGAAAGTCTGGTCCCAGAAATGACAATCGAACAGCAAGGAGTCGAGCTGGGCGACAAGCTTTGGGAAACTAACCCTGATTTGTGCTGCACTCTGCGGAAAGTCCTTCCTCTCCAAAAGAAACTCGGCACGTTGGATGCGTGGATTACCGGGTTGCGAAGGCAGCAATCTGACACCAGAGCGAAGACCCAGCCCTTAGAGGTCTATGAGTTTGACCGGCTACGGGGCAAACACATCGTGAAAGTGAACCCTTTGGTGACGTGGAGCTCCCAACAGGTCTGGGATTACATCCGTCGATACAACATTCCGTATAATCCGTTGCGCGACCGGGGATTTCGTAGCATTGGCTGCTTACCTTGTACCCGGGCCGTCATTAGCGGCGAAGACGAACGCGCCGGCCGGTGGACCGGGTTCGAAAAAACAGAGTGCGGAATTCACACTTTTCTGGGAGAGAATATCTGATGGCCAGTTCGTTCGATCACCTCGACGCCCTTGAGCATCAAAGCGTCTACATATTACGAGAGGCGTACCGGAAATTTAAACGGCTGGCGATGCTCTGGAGCATCGGCAAAGATTCCTCCGTCCTGCTCTGGTTGGCACGCAAAGCGTTCTTCGGGCATATCCCGATGCCGTGTGTGCATGTCGATACCAGCTACAAAATCCCGGATATGATTAAATTCCGGGATAAACTGGCGCAGGAATGGAAGATCGAGCTGGTGGTGGGCCAAAATCGCGAGGCGCTCGATTCCGGTAAAACATTCCCCAACGGTGCCCTGACCCGAGTCGAATGCTGCGGTCTTCTTAAGCGAGACGCGCTCCAGACCGTTATTGAACAAAGGGATTATCAGGCGGTCATTGTTGGTATCCGGAGGGATGAGGAGGGCACGCGCGCCAAAGAGCGCTACTTTTCTCCGCGAGATCGGAACTTCGAGTGGAACTTCAAGGATCAACCGCCTGAACTGTGGGATCAATTCAAGACCGACTTCGATCCTGGGACGCACATTCGGGTACATCCGCTTCTGCACTGGACCGAGGTTAATGTCTGGGAATACATACAACGGGAGAAAATCCCGGTGGTAGACCTCTATTTTGCCAAAAACGGCTCTCGTTATCGGAGCTTAGGCTGCGCCCCATGTACGAAGCCGGTCCCCTCTCGGGCGAGCAATGTCGCCGAGATTATCGAAGAATTACGTGCAACCAAGGTGGCGGAACGAAGTACCCGC
The DNA here is from genome assembly GCA_019242435.1 of Verrucomicrobiota bacterium. Lineage (GTDB taxonomy): Bacteria > Verrucomicrobiota > Verrucomicrobiia > Chthoniobacterales > JAFAMB01 > JAFAVN01. Next base: position 14,786 of record JAFAVN010000195.1, read on the forward strand.
GCCCAAGATCAGGAATCGGAAGACGCTTTCGAGAGACTGAGAGCAAGCGGGTACATGTGAGCACCTACAAACTGGCAGGAGGAAGTTGCTGAATTATGGCAAAATCCTCTGAACGAGTACCTGAAGGAAACGAAAGCTTGCGAACGACTGTATCGAGGAAACTGGGTGTCCAGGCGACGCCATCCGCAAACCAGGTTTTGAACGGCGTGGTCAGCCAAGTGGCGGCAGTGCCCGAACAACGCGCCCTTCGAGTGGTCATTGTAGGACATGTCGATCACGGCAAATCAACCTTAGTTGGGCGGCTGCTTTTTGAAACCGGATCGTTGCCGGAAGGAAAATTTGAACAGATTCAAACGGTCTGCCGGCGCCGGGGCATGCAGTTCGAGTGGGCGTTTTTGATGGATGCGCTGCAGGCGGAACGAGATCAGAACATCACCATCGACGTGTCTCAGATCTGGTTCAAGACGCGACTGCGGCAGTATGTCATCATTGATGCACCTGGGCATAAAGAGTTTCTCAAGAACATGGTCAGCGGTGCTGCTTCTGCTGATGCCGCGTTACT
>JAFAVN010000555.1 GCA_019242435.1 Verrucomicrobiota bacterium
TGAAATTAAACCACCGCGGTCTCAGACGGAGATACCGGATGTGGGACTGGGCTTTGGGGAAGGGCCTGGGCCGAGGCGGCGATAGGTTTGGCCGTCGAGCTTCATGATAAAACCATCTTTAGTTTCGTGCGGCGCCTCGTCGACGTGCCAAGTCGGACCGACAAAAAAGAATTTGATGGCGAGACGTCCCGTCTTTCTATCGAAGGAAGCATGGCCGCCGTCTACGGAATACCGGATCCCGCCGCGCATGATCTGGCAACTGGCCGAGCCATTCGGGAGAATCCGAATAAAGCTGCTCGGATTCCCTGCGTTCACCCAATCCCCGACATAAGCGGAGCCCACTATCGAGTTGCGACTATCGTCAATTCCTGCGCTGGGGAGGAGACTCGAGATTTGTTGAAATCCGACCACAAACAGAATGCTCACCAGCACGATCCCAACCACGAAGGCCAATCCGCACCCGAGGCACGCGCCGCGGTTGGAACGCGCCGGCGGTGGGGTTTGCTCGGGCAAAGGCGGAGGAGTGCTCAATGGCAACAGATTGCCTGCGATTCGAAGTTCTGGGAATCAGAAAAGCGAGCGGTAAGCTCGAGAAAAAGCGGGTTTTACAATGGGTTTGCCACGCCATGCCAACAGGATTCCCTTGGTTCAACAATTCCGCTTTTCTTCAAAAAAAAGTGCGCTAGTGTCTTGGTCCTCTAAACACGCGGGGTCTTAGCTCAGTTGGTAGAGCGCCTCAATGGCATTGAGGAGGTCAGGGGTTCGAATCCCCTAGGCTCCAGATTTTCTGCGGCTATCTCCGCTTCGTGTGAAGTCTAACGGCGTTCTCGTCTCCGCCGTTACGATTCTACGTACCTGGTCAGTGCCGCTCTAGAGCCCTCGCCGTACAAATAACGCATCGCTTCCTTGAGTTGGTCGAGAAACACCGGCGACTGAGTCAGGGCCGATGGAAACAATTCACCGATCTCCAGCAATGGACCGGGGTCTTCCTGTCCTTTCTTCGCGGCTTCCTGCAGGCGATTTTTTAAAGGATCAATTATCTCTAGCCGATTCCCCTGATCATCGGTGCCGGTCAGGTATCTGAACCACGAGGCTACGGTAAAGATTAACAGCCGGTTGGGAGTACCGGAATACAGGCTGTCTGCGATGGAGGGCAGAACGAATTTTGGGATTCGAGCCGACCCCTCGGTAGCCAGCCGGAGCAACGTGTCTTTGATTGCCGGATTGGAAAACCGGCGGATCAAGGTCCGCTTGTAATCGGCAAGGTCGATCCCCGGAACGGGGTCGAGAACGGGAGTGACTTCCTCATTCATCATCCGCTCGAGGAGAGTCGAAATCTGGCGATCTGCCATTGCTTCATCCGCGTAGGTGTAACCAAGCAACAGGCCGATGTAACACATGGCCTGATGACTCGCGTTCAGCAGACGCATCTTCATTTTTTCGTAGGGCAAAACGTTCGAAGTCATCTCCGCTCCGACACGTTCCCAAGCCGGACGGCCATGCGGAAAGTGATCCTCGATCACCCATTGACGAAACGCTTCGGGCACAACCGGCCAGCTATCATCGATGCCGAAAGTATCGCGCACAAACTTCCGGTGCTCGTCCGTCGTGGCCGGTGTAATTCGGTCAACCATACTGTTGGGGAATGCTCCATTTTGCTCCAGCCAGTTTCGGATCTTCGGGTCACGAAGCTCGGCAAACGCCAGGAGCATCCGGCGCGCGACCTCGCCGTTGCTTTGCACATTATCACACGACATAACCGTAAATGGAGGCAATCCGGCCAGGCGTCGCCTGTTCAAAGCTTCAATTATATACCCGAATGAACAGTCCGGTTGTTCGGGGTGTTCGAGATCGCGTTTAATGTCGGGATGCTGGGCGTCGAATTCACCAGTGGCTTGGTTCAAATAATAGCCACCCTCGGTGATGGTCATGGAAACGACCTTGGTGTCGGGCGATGCTAGTTTTTGCAGCACGGATTCCCGGCCGTCGCCCGTCCAAAGAAAGTTTACAATGGAACCAACCACTGTGGCGGCATCATGACCAACCTCGCGTTCGGCCACGACATACAAATAATCCTGGTCACGGAGCACATCTCGAATCCGGACGTCTTGAGGTAAAAGCCCAATACCACAGAGGCCCCATTCGCTGGCTCCGCTCTGTTCAAGCAAATCGTCGGCATACAGGGCTTGATGTGCGCGATGGAAGCCGCCGACGCCAACGTGACAAATGGATTGGCCGACTTTTTTTCGATCGTAAGTAGGTACTCGCACGTCGGGCGAGAATGATTTCAGATTAGCTTCCTTCAGCGGTAGGGCATTCTGGGGCATGATTGGGGGTAGACGAAGCTACAGCAGAGCGCTGGAAAGGGAAACATCTAGTTACGGGTTCCGGGTTGAGTTTTCCGAGTTCCCGGTTCCGAGTACTGCAGTCGAAGGTGTGAAGTTGTCGGCTGGAAGTTCGCAGGCAAGAATCGCCTTTCCCAAGGAGCACGCCGATGGACAAACCCGGAACCCGGAACCCGGAACTACGGACTCTCCGGGCACTGCTGGTTGCTCCAGCCTGAGCGGAAGGGCGCGGCTTCGCCAGTGGCGGGATCAAATTTCTGGCGCAGGATGCAGCCGGTATCGTTGGCCAGCAAATGCAGGCTGATCGATGGCTCTGAAGAAACCGTTTTAACCCGGTGCACGTCGTTGTGAGGAGGAATAAGTTCGTAAAATTCGCCCGTTTTCAGTACTCGACGAAACCGCAGCTTCATCAATGAAGCATCAGCACCCGGATGATGACGATCTTCCGGCGGCTCGAATTCCTCTTCCTCTTGTTCGCCTGCGTAAATCCCGACTAATCCCCAAGCAAGGTGATTATGAATCGGGGTAGTCACCCCAGGCGGCACCACCAAACTGAATAGCGATAAGTCTTTCTCGGTCGACTGATAGAGCAACCAGGAAGCGATTCCTCCGCCCATCCCGCTGTTCGGATTGGCTTGGCGAAATTCTTCCGGAAGCCAGGTTTCATCTTCCAGAAGCAGGCGATAAGGTGTGCGCAGCTCAGCGAGGCGCATCGCAGTCTCTTTTTCTCTCTGCAGAATCGATTCGACCTCCGCCATGAATCGGTGAACGGCAGGATGTTCAACAAAGAAATTTCCAGCGCTCATAAAATTCAACGTACCGATTCCCGGGCATAAAACAAAATTGTTGCGGAACTATAAATATCGTGAAAAAGGGCGCGATGAAGAAGTGGGTCACTTGCTATTTTCTCATGCTGGGTCTGCCGCTGACAATTCACGCCTCCGAGTCGAGTTTTCGCCAGTTTCGCCAAGTCGATCCAGCATGCCTGGAAAAGAAGGTGCCTGCCGGCTATGGTAAAGTTTTTGTTGAAGCCGGTCGCCGGAACAATATTGACCCTATCCTGCTGGCCGCCATCTCAGCACATGAATCCGGGGCTTGGAAAAGCCGGGCGGCCCGGGTGAAGAACAACTGGATGGGCTTGATGGCCAGATCAGGGACGAAGCGATTTGCTGCCTCCCAGGATTCCATCTTTTACGCTGCGCAGTTGTTAAATCGTAGACCATTCGTAGGCCGCAACACTTTAAGCCAGATAGCCTCAATCTATTGTGCCACGAATCCGAGTTACTGGAAGAGCTGCGTATTGGAGTGGGAACGGATTTTGGGCGGGAGGAGGTAAGGGAAAGCAGGGGTTGCCCAGGTAGCGGCGACTGTCCCGATGGAGATGACCGTATTCCAAAAATGCAGTCTTGCACGAAGTCGGATATCCTCAAGACCGCAAAGCTCAGTCGCCATGCGAACGGCAGTTCAAAGATATCGCCCGGCCAAATGATACGATTATTGTTGAGTCTCAGTTGGCGACGCGCCCAGATGTTGTTGGCGTCCCCCTCAATCCCGGATTCCGCCAATCCATTTCTGGCTCTGCTTTGGCAGCCAGACAAAAAATGCTGTTCCCGCACCGGACTGGCTATCAAACCAGATCTTGCCTTCGTGGGCTTCGACACAGGACTTGGCGATCGACAAGCCTAGTCCGGTGCCGCCAGGCTTGGCGTAGGTCATAAACGGCTGGAATATCTGGCGGCGAATTTTTTCCGGAATACCGGGGCCTGAATCCTTTATTGAAATCAATAAACCACCATCCTGAAGGCCAAAAGCGAGCCGGATCTCGCCTTGATCGCGCATCGCCTCGCGCGCGTTCTTGATGATGTTCGCGAGGCACCGAGTCACTCGAAGCTCGTCAATCCAAAACAGGTCTTTCGTTCCGAGTTGTACGTCGACAGACATGCCGGAGCGGCGAACCTGATCAAGAATCTCGGGTTCGAGTAGCTCCAACAACCGGCTCGGCGCCGTCCAACTGGGGCGCAGCCGCGCTGTCCCCCTGGCAAAATCGAGCAACTCGTCGGTCATCAGCATGACGCGGTCGGCTGAGCTTTTGATGATTTGGGCAGCATTTTTAGTAAACTGGTCACTGGCTTTTTGCTCCAGGTAACCGGCTGACGAAGTGATTGCCGCCATCGGGTTCTTCAGATCGTGGACGATCGAGCTCAGCATTGTTCCCAAAACGCTCAGGCGTTCGGTCTGCAATAGTTGATCGATAAATCGCACATTGAGTATACGCAGCCGCTGGACCGTTACTCGGGTAAAGTTATCCGGCAGAATCCGAGGCGCTTTGTCCATCAGTACCTCGAATCCGGGACGATCGATTTCCCCGATAACGGTATTCTCCAGAGCAACCGCGGTGGCAGATCGAGGTGCGCGGTCCAATACCGCCACCTCACCAAAGAAATCTTTCGGTTCGATAAGCGACAGGACAACCTCCTGGCCTTTTTGTACTCGCTTCGAGATCTGTACGAGACCGCTTCCAACGAGCATCAAGGTGTCGCCCGGGTCATTTTCTCGAAAGATTACCGCCCCCGGCGCAAAGGTACGTTCGCAAACCGGGGTCTCTTCCAGAAGTTCAGCCGGAATACCGGCAAACAATCGATTCTGGAAAAAAATGGGGCTCATGGGCTCAATAACGGCGAGTCCATGACTCGGTACCGTATTTTTCGTTAGCGATACGCTCGGCCAGAAGGGTTGTCACGGCCGAAAGCATTCTTTTCTCAACTGAACCAGCCAGGTTATGTACCAGCCGGTCGGCAAATCGGTCGTTAATGGGAATGCGCTGAATACTGCCTTGGAAAATAATACCGGTTCTGAGTCTCCTGACAGCAGCACCAGCGACCTTCATACCATTGACTTCAACATCGCTTTCCACAGGTGAATCGAAACAAAGATCCGAATGGTCCGGAGCCTTTTCGGTAACCACGGCAGCCGAATAGCCGGATTCGTGCAAGCTTTTGGTGATGGCGGCGTGCACCTGCCGGTAAAGGTCACGGTTTTGGATTAACTTGTGGGAACCCGGCAGCAATAACGAGTAGGTAAAATCGTCACCGTGTTCGACGATGCCGCCGCCGGTCCAGCGACGCACGATCTCTCGACCAGAGTATAACGCATTTGCCCGGCTCCAGGCTGTGAAATATCCGATGCTGACGGCGAGCTTGTGCCATCGATAGGCCCGAAAAAGAACAGCGTCTTCTTCGGTCTGTAGCAATGCCTCGTCAATCGCCATATTCAGCGCCGCTGCGTGGGGTATTTCGTCCAGAACCCAGATAATCCGGTCAAACATATTCGTCTCCGACTGGAATAGGCGCGACCGGATAGGCCCTGACGCGGCGACAAATGAAAACCATTGTCCAGCCGGCCAGAGCAAGTGCCGACAGTACCCAATAAGCATTTGCCGGACCCCAGATCGGCAGCATGGCGGTAACCAACGCCAGCATACCGGAGCGCAACAACCTTTCCACAGTCGCGTAGAACAGGTTTACCCGGCCGACGATTTCATTCGGAACGGTTTTAAGCACGAGGATTGATCGCGCTACTCTGGATCCGGCATTCCCCCAGCCCTGAAGCGCGTACGATACCAGGAATATGCCGGTGACGGGGAACAACGGATTCAGCGCCGCCGCAGCACCAAATACTGCGATCGTGCATAACAGCGTCGGGACGAGGCCGAGGCGCGCGTTAATTGCGGGCAGCGTCAGCCCTGCTATTGTGGCGCCGACTGCGTAGCCGACCTCGCCGCTGCCATAGACGAACGGTCCTTGCTGCAGCGTGTCACGCACAAATATAGGCGAAAGGAAATTGCCTACCATGACGGCAACAAACGGCAGGAAGCTGGCCAGCATAACAATCGACAATCGCGGCCGGTTGCGAAGATAATGAATTCCTTCCCACATCATGGTCCAAGCGGACGCGGAAGTTTGAGTGGCTCGGCGGGCCGGCTGGTAACGCAATCGGCAGATCAACAGAAAAGCACTGAAATAAGCAAGCGCGTCGATGCAAAGCACGCCCCAAAATGGAATGATCGCAATCAGAAAAGCTCCCAAGGCTCCTGCCAGCATGGCGCCTGATTGCCATTGCACTTCGATGGCGCCGCTCAGACTCTCATATTGATCAGGTGAGAATACCTCCTGATTGAGCGCAAACTGAGCTGGGTAATAGATGCTCGCTCCCAGCGAACCGAAGCAAAACACCGTCAATAGCTCCCAAGTCTCGGTTACTCCGCGGCTGAGAATCGCCACCACGACGCAAAGATTCAGGGTTACAGCTGTCGCTAGATAAGTAAGGACAACGTGCTTGCGTGAGTAGCGATCGACGATTTTGCCGAAGTATGGCAGCAAGAAGAGAATGAGCAGCGTGATCAGCGTGTTGGTATAACCGAGGGTTGCCTGGCCGTTTGGTCGCTGAATCAGGAGCCAGGGTACCGCCATAAAGGTGATGCCGCCTCCGACCACCAGCAGAAAGTTCGCTGTCAGGACGAGGCGCGCCTTAGGGTCGGACCAGATTGTCACGGTGTTTCAAAAAGGGGTGGAAGGGTGGAAGAGTGGAAGGATGGAAGGGCGAGCGAGCTCTCAATCACGTCCATTACTTCCATCGTGTCCATTCCCTGTCTTCCACCCTTCCAGTCTCCCAGTCTTCCAGTCTTTCACCCTGCCAATCTTCCGTTGCGTTACCGGGGGAGGTCCATTAGCTTCGAGTCGCTTATGGCAAAGGTAGTTCTCGGCAAGGGTCTTGGTGCTCTGATCAGTACTCCAAGACCGGTCCCAATTGAGACCGGAGATCGAGTCGAACGGATTCCACTTGGCGAAATTGTGCCGAGCCCTTTGCAGCCCAGGAAAACGTTCCCGAATGACCAATTACAGGAGCTCGTCGACTCAATTCGTGAGCACGGGATCATTCAGCCGCTCATTGTTCGCCGCGTAAAAGGAAAATGCGAATTGATCGCCGGCGAACGGCGGTGGCGGGCGGCGACCCAGTTGGGGCTGGCAGAGGCACCGGTCATTATCCGGGACGCATCGGATCGGGATGTGCTGGAGATGGCGTTGATTGAAAACCTGCAGCGCGAAAATCTGAACCCGATCGAAGAAGCGCAAGCGTATCGCCGGTTGTCTCAGGATTTCGCTCTTCGCCAGGAGGATATTGCGGTTCGCGTCGGGAAGAGCCGGTCAGTGGTTGCTAATTCTCTTCGCCTTCTTGACTTGCATCCGCAGATCCAGAGCTATGTTGCCCAAGATTTGTTGAGTGTTGGTCATGCCAAGGTGCTCTTGAGCTTGGATAACCCGGCCGAACAGTTGGCGCTTGCCGAGGTTATCGTCCGGCAGTCCGCTACGGTGCGGGCCGCCGAAAAGTTAGTGGCGCAACAGCTTGCCCGGCGTGGTCTGGCAAAGACCGGGAAAACCAGTGCCCGTCCCGGGGCGGCGCCAAACACCACCAACCATGCTGTGACTCAACTCGAGAATCGGTTACGAGACCGGCTGGCAACTCATGTCGTCATTCATCATCAAGAGAAACGCGGCAGGATCGAGATACAATATTACGGCAACGATGACTTAGAGCGAATTCTCTCGCTGTTAGGGGTTACGCCGGAATAAGCCGTTTGTTTCATGGGAAGTTGTCGCTTTACCCGCCTTTTCTTTCTCTTTTTGCTCGGATCATTGGCCACAATGGTCTCCTGCAAACCTGCTGCTCAGACTTCCGGCGAGGGATCTCAAGGACAGCCGGGCTCAAGCCCGACTGCGCCGCTACCACCAAGACGCGAAACGATCTGGAAAGACTTTGACAGCGAGCACTCTTTGCAGACAGCGCAGACGATTCTGGGTCTCGGTAACCGTATCGCGGGGAGCGACGCGCTTAACACCGTTCGCGCTTATATCAAAAAGGAACTCGTGAATAGTGGGTGGGAGGTCATCGAACAACATTTTTCCGAGCCTACTGCGGGGGGCCAGGAGATTCAGTTTTGTAACCTGGTTGCTCATTTGGCGCGCGTTTCACCTGCCGAGCCGCGTTTTCTACTAGCCGCGCATTTTGATGCTCCAAACCTGGGAATCATCGTGGATCCGGGCGCTACCGATGGAGCAGCGAACACTGCGGTTCTGCTAGAGATTGGGCGTACCTTGTCGCTGGATCCGCGTTTGGCCGCGCATGTTGAATTGGTGTTCCTGGATGGTCATATGCCGTTTCACGAATTATCCCTCAACGACGGCCTGTTTGGCAGCCGTTTCTTTGCCCAAATGCTTCAAATCGGCCAGAAAACCGAAGTGCCGGCTGCGGCTGTCGTTCTGGAAAACCTGGGTGGCGGCGATTCCGGTCTGGGCTTTGCTCCGAATTCCGACCCTGGTCTCATCGATCATTTTCGGGCTGCCGCTCAGAGTTTAAAGTTGGGTTTGCAAGCGGGAAATCGCCCATTCCTCCTGGATCATGTCCCTTTTAGCAACGCGAGTATCCCATCCATCGCACTACTTGAACCGGACGCACTTTACTTGAATAGTGCGGATGATAATGCAAGTCGCCTGAGCCGCGATGCCTTCGCTCAGGCCGGCCAGCTCGTCCTGCACTTTTTGGACGAACAAACTAATCCGTCCAAACCTACACCGGAAAAAACGGCTCTTTCAGGGAAAGGGGAACGACGGACGGGACAAACAAATTGATGCATCGACCAGAACTACTTCTCTATGTAAAGGCCGGATGTCCTTGGTGCTGTGTCGCCGAGGATTACCTGAACCGGCACGGATATCGGTACCGGAGCATCGACGTCCGCAACGATCGATCCGCATTCGATGAGCTACGACGCGTCTCTGGCCAGACGCTTGCACCGACGCTGGTGGTAGATGGCAAAGTGCTTCCCGATTTCGGGCCGGACGAACTGCAACACTTTTTGAAGACAAATCAGATTGAGCCATAATGGATACTCCGATGTTTTCGTCGTTTTTGTTAATAGCGGGAGTGGCCGTTCTAGGCCTGGGACTGCGCACATTTCGCACCCCGATTTGCCAGCGGCTTAGCATTCTCTGTCTGCTATTTGCCTCGTTTTTGGTCGGCTACCTTCCTTCCGGAAGCTGGCCGGTCGGAGTTTTATTCGTTGCGTTCTGGATCTTTTTGCCGTGGGTCGGGATTATCACGCGAGTGCGCAAACTTCGATTGCCGATCGAGCGCATTTTCTCCGAATCAAGACCGCCACGAGATGAGCTTTTCCCATTCCTGAATCTGCTAACCGATGAGATCGAGGCCCAGGACTTTGCGTTGGCCGATGACGTAGCCTGCGATTGGCAGTACCAGCGCCAATTCATCCGGTTGTTCCATAGGAACAGCGACCAGAGCCAGATGGCAATCTGTCTTATTCATCAGAATCATTTCGCTTTTTGTTATGTCTATCTGGTTACCCGTTCTCGCACGGGAAAAGTGTTTTTAACTTGGAACTATCCGTTCGCATATTCGCTGAAGTTTTTACCGAATACTCGGGTTCAACGCGTCAGACCGGATTTCAGCATCAAGCAAATCTGTCAGGCGCATCATATCATGCTCGGCAAAGAGCACGTTGATGAAACGGATGTGCTGCCGCTCGAACCGGAGCAGATGCGGGAACTCCTGGAGCAGGATCTAAAAGCCCAAATCGATCACAATGTTCGTTCCGGCTTGCTGACACCAGCCGGCGATCACCAGGTCCGTTATACCTGGCGAGGTATGGTTTATCTCTGGTCCCGTTTTCTGCTGGATTTCGTTCGGATGACCTGATCCTGCATGGGAGCCTAGCGTCAGCAGGACGAGGCTTCGGTAATGTTCGAAAACATTTCGCGAAGCCCCGCGGCTTCTTAATCGCCGACAAGCAGTGACAGAACGCTGCCGAGCCGTTCTCCCAGCGCGGGTGAATTTCTATGAAGAATCGGTTGGCCGCGATGGGTTCGGCTACAGGTAGAGATTGCGTAGATCCTGGGGACGCGGCTCGGCGGCGCTCCGGCACAGCACGCAGTGGATTTAGATTACGAGTTGCTCTGCAAACATTTCTCGGATGTGCTGGAGCCTCGCCCTACCGATCGTGGGCTTATCGCGCCGCCGCGGCTAGCCCTTCACCGTCTGATTCCGGTATTCGCCGGGCTCTATTGTCTGTGCTTGGCCGGATTGATTCTCGAATGTCACATCGTCTATGACCTGGACACCTTCGGAAAAGCGCCAGGGTCCCTTTACCGTCAGCGACCGGCTTCGGAAGAGGGATGGTAAACCATTGGCCACCAGCTGTTCGAAGCGGTCGACGAGCTTGTAATCGTCTGATAACTCGACCTGAGGTGGGATACCGTTCCGCTCAAGACGTAACCGGACACAAAATCCTTCGTCCAGCTCGTAAGCATCCGATCGAACCGCTAATAGGTCGCTCGTGGTTTTTACCGGAGAGAAGCGGAAACGAGGAACATCGACAGCAATTGCACCCTCAAAACACTCAATTGCTGCACCCATAGCTGTCTCCAGCTGGTATACTTTCGGTGTCTTTTTATCTCTCGGATCGACTGTCTTTTCATTTCGAATTAACGGCAACGGAATGATTCCGTTCCCTTTTTTTAATTCGTCAAACAGATGGTCCAAACGGATCCAGAGATTGTTTGTATTGAAGTAACGATGTCGC
>JAFAVN010000603.1 GCA_019242435.1 Verrucomicrobiota bacterium
CCCTTCTATCGGGCGGATGCCCCTTGGATTGAAATGGGCGGCGATATTTGCCGGCAAAAGGGCGCTGGCACTCCAACCTTTGTTTCAGGGCGAGTCGTATCCACAGATGGTTCTCCGATTGCCGGTGCTATATTGGACATCTGGCAAGTCCCTGACAACGGGATGTACGAGAATACCGACTCATCCCAGGTCGATTTTAATTGTCGCGGCCGGTTACGAGCGGCTGACGACGGCACCTATCGGTTCTGGACGGTTAAACCAGTGCCTTACCCAATTCCAAAAGATGGCCCCGCCGGTTTAATCCTGGATAGCGCGCAACGTCACAATATGAGGGCAGCTCATATTCATCTTATCATTGAGGCGCCGGGGCACGAAAAGGTGATCAGTGAATTGTTTGTGGCCGGTGACCCGTACATCAACAGCGACGCCGTGTTTGGCGTGAAGAATTCCCTGGTAGTGGAATTCGTCCTGCATGAATCAGCCGAAGACGCAACCCAATACGGTAGGCCAGCCCCCTTTTATACCGTTAACTACGATATTGTCTTGGTACCGGGCGCGACTCGCGACAAGGTCAAGTTTTCGGCTGGCCGCGCATAATTCGAAGAATCGACTAGATGGCGAGAATTCTTCCCCTGGCAGATGCTGTCGCAGAACTGATCCATGACGGTGATCAAGTGGCGTGCGAAGGCTTTACCCATCTAATCCCGTTCGCTGCGGGCCATGAAATCATCCGGCAACAGAAAAAAAAACTGACCCTGGTGCGGATGACCCCGGATCTGATTTACGATCAGATGATCGGGATGGGTGTTGCCGACAAGCTCGTGTTTTCCTGGGGTGGTAATCCCGGCGTAGGATCGCTTCACCGGTTAAGGGATGCGATCGAGCGGCAGTGGCCATCAAGCCTGATGGTCGAAGAGCTAAGTCACGCCGGCATCGTGCAAGGTTATACGGCAGGGGCTGCAGGGCTGCCTTTTGGGATCCTACGCGGATTTACCGGGACTGATCTACCAAAAGTGAATGCTCGGATCAAATCGATCACCTGTCCATTCACAGGCGAGTCTCTGGCGGCGATACCCGCGATTCGACCGGACGTAGCCGTTGTTCACGCTCAAAAAGCGGATCGAGTAGGGAACGTTCTGGTTTGGGGAATTATCGGTGTGCAGAAGGAAGCGGTGTTGGCGTCCAAACGCGCTATCGTAACGGTAGAGGAGATAGTCGACCGCCTTGATCCGCCGCCGAACGCGTGCGTATTACCTAGCTGGGTTGTTTCTGCGGTCTGTCTCGCCCCAGGAGGCGCTTACCCTTCCTATGCCCAGGGCTATTACGATCGCGATAACCGGTTTTATCAATTATGGGATCAGATAAGCCGGTCGCGCGAAGAGTTCCTCCGCTGGATGAAGCTCAATGTTTTGGCTGAATCCGGGCGATTAAATTTCATGGAGAAATTTTCTAACATCGGGAGGATGGCATGACCATGGACTATTCCGCGGACGAAATCATGACGGTATCTGCAGCGCGAATGCTACGAAACAGAACGGTCTGTTTTGTGGGGATCGGATTACCATCAAAAGCCGCCAATCTGGCGCGACTGACTCATGCGCCCGAACTTGTTCTGATTTATGAATCAGGTCCGATCGGTGCCAAACCATTCATTTTGCCGCTTTCGATCGGCGATGGCGAGCTTTGCACAACGGCGGATACCACAGTTTCGACCGCTGAAATTTTTACTTTCTGGCTACAAGGAGGCAAAATCGACGTGGGTTTCCTTGGCGCCGCCCAGATCGATCGTTTCGCCAATATTAACACCACCGTAATCGGTGACTACGATCGTCCAGTCGTCCGATTACCCGGCGCTGGCGGCGCCCCCGAGATAGCAGGTTCTGCCGGGGAAGTTTTCATTGTGTTAAGACAAACCCTGAAAACCTTCGTGGAACGGCTCGACTTTGTCACATCGGTGGGTCACGGAGAAGGCGGCGGTTACAGAAGGCGGAACGGGTTGACGGGTGGTGGCCCGGCCGCAGTCATCACCGACCTCGGAATTCTGCGACCGGATCCGAGCTCAAAAGAATTAACACTCACGAGCATCCATCCTGGCGTGACCATCCATGAGATTCGGGCGGTGACCGGGTGGCTCTTAAGGGTCTCTTCGAACCTGGAAATAACGCCCACACCAACATCGGAAGAGCTCAGTGTTTTGCGCGATCTAGAACAACGCACGGCGGCGGCGCATGGCGTAACGTCTGTTTGAACCTTTTTCATTAAATCGGTTGAGAAGCTGGAGAACACCCCTGAACAAATGAGAGATTGGAAGATCCAGCGGGTGTTCATCTATCTCGATCCGGACCTCGCGGGAAAGGATACGAGCCGGTACTCATGGCTGAAAGGAAGCTAAGCGATGAACGAAGCATTCATTTGCGACTGCGTTCGGACCCCGTTCGGCAAATACGGCGGTGCGTTAGCGCCAGTCAGGCCCGACGATCTAGCGTCCCTCCCGATTCGAGCGTTGACCGAACGAAATCCTGATGTCGACTGGTCTGCGCTAGACGATGTGATCTTAGGTTGTGCGAATCAAGCCGGTGAAGATAACAGGAATGTCGGGCGAATGGCGTTGTTGCTTGCCGGACTACCAGTGGGTGTCCCGGGTGCGACAGTTAACCGGCTCTGCGGATCAAGCTTGGATGCTATCGCCACGGCGGCTAGGGCGATTAAATCCGGGGAGGCCGACCTGATCATTGCCGGAGGGGTTGAGAGTATGTCGCGAGCACCGTTTGTGCTCGCCAAGTCCGAAACTGCGTTCAGTCGGAACCCCGAGATCCATGATACCACGATTGGCTGGCGTTTCGTGAATCCGCGGATGCAGAAGCTTTACGGAACTGATTCCATGCCGGAAACCGGGGAGAATGTAGCCGAAAAATTTCGCGTAAACCGGCAGGACCAGGATGCCTTTGCTTTACGGAGTCATCAACGCTGGACCGCTGCTTACAAGGCTGGAT
>JAFAVN010000566.1 GCA_019242435.1 Verrucomicrobiota bacterium
GATTTCCGCGGCGCGGATTCCGGGGAACCCCAGGGCCGGGAGGAACACGTCGTAAAATTTCCTCCCCTCTGCGAAGCTGGACACCCGTAAATCAACGTGGTCGAAGGAGTGGCTGTTCATTCGGAAAACCTCTCTCCAACAAACATCCGCCGCCCACCGCCCGCAACTTTGTCGAGCCCGCACCCAAGGGTTTCCCTCAACCCGATCCGGCGGTTTATTCTGGAAGAGGAGGGGAGTGGTCCGGCCAGTCGTTCTTCGCTTGCGAAGCATCAGCCCTCGGCGGCCGCAGCTCAACTTGAAGCGAGAACGCCGGTTACTTACCAGGTTTCTGACCAGCTTTCGAGCCGGCCGAATGGTGGTTTTATCGTGACAGGACTCTTGATGAAATGGATAGCAGCCGCGGCGTCGGTCCGGGTGCGAAATCAATCTCCAAACGGCATCGCGCTTTGTGGTCTTTTCCCGAAACCTCTAGAGCGTTTAAGTCGTATTCGACGAATGCCTGATCGGCTGAAGCCTCGAGCGTTGAGAGATCGGGAACCATCTGGACCGACTGATAAGTCTTCGCGTCTTGTTCCATATCTCTTTGAATGAAAGCCTTAGAAGCGTGTTTGTGGCCAAAATAATCGATGTCTCGATCCACGTACTTCAAGAACTGGGGATCATCGTGGGTTTCGATCGCCTCAATCAGGTGAAGAATCAGTCTCTTCGATTCATCTTCTTCGTTTGGAGTTGGGCTAGAAGGAACCATTGGCGCCGGAGCGACATTGCGAGGTGTCAGAGTGGGAGTTGAGGCCGGCGGCCTAAGAGTGGGTGTGCCGGCAACAATCGTTGGCGCTCCGGCAGCAAGAGCAGGTGAGCCGTTCGCTGTTGGTTGGGCATGGAAGGAGGGTTGGCTCGGTCGTGGGTTAAGCCGAGCGCTGAATTGGATAGCGCCGAAAATCATCAACCCTCCGATGATCAACGCGAGGGTTAGGACGGCGCTTAGCAGAAGAAACAGATTCCGTTTCGGTTCAGCCGGTTGAAAAATGGCAGGGTTCGGAAAGGGTGCGGCTGCCGGCGGCTCCGCAGATCGGCCTGACACCGCTAAAAGGCGAGCGTCCGAGGTAACATGGCTCCTCAATGCATCCCGCAAGTCGCGGCAATTGGCAAATCGCAGGTGTGAATCATCGAGCAATAAAGCTCGCCGCAAAATGTCGTTACCCGAAGCAGTCAATTCTGGTATCGGAACAAATTGAGGCAATTGTTCGCCGGCGCCCGCCGGCGGTCGACCGCTTAGGAGCTCGTAAGTTAGCCGTGCAAAAGATCGGACTGCTTGCATCTTCCAGGTTTCTGTTCCTCCCCTGTACATACAGAGGGCGCGATCGAGGGGCACAATGGTTTGCTGATACAAATCGTTGCTGCCTTGAGATACGAGCGGGCCGAGGCTCAGCGGGTTGAGTTTTATCGTACATGGAGACCAATCGTGAGGATTACCACGGGCCAAAGACACGAAGTCCTGAATCCTGATTGGACATTGAAGAAAAATTTTTCGTACGCTGACCTCGACCGGGCCGACTTCTTTATCAGCCAAGAAGTCGAGAGTAGAGGCTAAAGGGTCGAGCACAAAGAATGCCTCCACAGCTTTCAATGACCGCCGCCACCGTAGAAGTTCATAAAGCAGAAAGCCATATATCCATTCGCGAACCAAATAGGGAGGGCCCTGTCCCAAACTAAGATATTGCAGCAAGTTAGGATGTGGCGCGCCGTTGAGCGCTCTCAGCGCGCTCTCGACAAGATCAAGCTTCTGAGGATCTCTGACGATGCTGGGGTGCAACAACTTGATTCCCAACTGCCCACCCTGGTTCGATCCGCCCAGTTCGTCGCGTGCAATGAATAGACGGCCGGCAATTCCTCCCCGCCCTTCAACCAGAAGCCGGTAACGATTACCTAATAGAGCGCCCACTTTCAGTTTGCTAGAATCCGTTACCTGGGACGATTCTGAAGCAGTGCTGGCTGCGTGGGTGTCCGGTCCGCTAGTGTCGCCGAAATCAATGCTCGGGTCGAGTTCCGCTTTCGGTTCGCCACGGAGCGAAGCGTGAAACCTTATTGGTGCAGGCACGGCCTCGAGTCTAAAAAGTTCATTTCCAGCCTGGCCGATCGCTGCTTCTAACTCTTCAGGCGTCTGAAATCGATCTTCTGGCACTTTTTCAAGCATGCGGCGAAGCAACGAGATGACTGGCTCTGGCACATTAGCCAATTTTTCGAATGGTGGGGGTTTGGTGACTTGTGCCACCATGACTTGGGCGAGCTTTCCGACAAATGGGGGGCGGCCCGAAAGCAGATACCATAAAGTGGCGCCTAGAGAATAGATATCAGACCGAATATCCAGTTCCTTAGTTTCGCATTGTTCCGGGCTGGCGAATGCTGGTGAGCCGATGAAATCCTGAGTTCGTGTGAGCAGTGACGCAGCGGAGTCATCAGCGCAGGCTTTCGCCAACCCGAAGTCGATTAGCTTGATCTGGAGTTTTCCGTGCCGGTTGGCGACTGCCATGATATTGGCGGGTTTAATATCCCGATGGATAAGATTGCGAGCCTGGGCAGCTTCCAAAGCTCCTGCAACTTGGGATACGACCGACAGCGATGCTGCCGCAGAAAGAGGGCCTCTTTTTGAGACATACCGTTCCAGATCTTCGCCTTCGACGAATTCCATCGCGTAGAAGCACGCGTCTACCTCTTCGCCAAACTGGAAAATGGTGGCGACATTCGGGTGATGGATTAAAGCTGCCGCTTGGGCTTCCCGGAGAAAACGATGCTTAGCCTCGCTACTGTTCAGCAATTCCTTAGTGACAACTTTCAGGGCTACCGGCCGATTCAAAACCATGTCGATGGCTTTGTAAGTGACACCCATGGCCCCTTTTCCGAGCTGGTAAAATGAGCCGTCCTCGCGTTGCAGAATTCGAAAATGGGAAAAGATCCTGGGAGGTTGCGAGGAATTTGAAACCATTTTTCCCAAATAGAGAAAAGTTTACCGAGCTAATTGTTCTGGAAATTACTTTCTGACCGTTAACGCCACGGCTTCCCATGGCGCGACCAATTGAGGCGCTTCGCTCAGGTATTATTTCGCTTCTGGAAGAAAGACCGGATTCAGTTCCGAAAAACGGCCAAGGATGAAAGAACAGGCCTTTTGAACAGAACTTAGCGAAGGTAGCAAAGAAAAAAGCGGCTACGAATGGTTGAGTATGCCGAGGCAGTGCTGAGCTGGATTCTCAAGTGTAGCATCTCTGTCATGGAGAGTTACCGTATAACATCCGCATAGAAAATGATTGGCTCTCTGTACTATGATGTCTGGGAAGCGGCTCGGCGACTTTTCGGGCCGGCGGGCCAGCAATTCAAGACAACCTTGTGCTCCGAAATCATTTTAGAGTTTTGCCGGAGCCTCGCTCTACCGTGATAGGTTTTGACCTGGCCGAGAAAGCTTAAGTGAACGCACAATTAAGTCCAAGAAGATTGAACAGCTCATGCCCGACTCTGATGGTAAAGGTCTAGAGGTACCTCAGGGTGCCAGCGATCACGCCCCCCATGATCATGGTCACCACCACGGCCATAATCATGGCGTGGGAGTGACCGATGAGCGCCGGATCGCCTGGGCGTTCTTCATCATTTTCAGCTTCATGATCGTTGAACTGATCGGGGGGTTGGCGGCCGGTTCGCTGGCACTGTTAGCTGATGCCGGGCATATGGTGTCCGACACGGTGGCTCTGGGCATGAGCTGGGCAGCCTTGCGGCTGGGAAAGCGAGGGGCCGACGCCGAGCGGAGCTACGGATACAAACGGTTCGAGGTGTTGGTGGCTTTTGTGAACGGGTGCACGCTTTTCGTGATCGCGGGCTGGATAATTTATGAAGCAATCCGCCGTTTCACAGCTCCGGTGGAAGTGCTCGGCGGTACAATGCTAGCAGTCGCTATCGCTGGTTTACTGGCGAACTTCGTAGCTTTTCTGGTACTTAGCGGGAATCGCGAGAACCTGAACATCCGTAGCGCCTGGCTGCATGTGTTGGGTGATCTCCTGGGATTCGTAGTGGCAATCATTGCCGCCGGCATTATTCTCGCTACTGGCTGGTCGCCGATTGATCCACTCCTCTCCGTCGTGGTCGCGGTTCTGATCCTGAGAAGCGCCTATCAGATTGTGAAATCCTCGGCGCACATTTTGGTTGAGGGCGTACCGCCGGGTCTAGACCTGAACGCAGTGCGGGCCGATCTGTCGACGGCTCTGCCGGAGGTTGCGGACGTCCACCATGTTCACGCCTGGTGTCTAACTGCGGAGCAACCGCTGGTCACCTTGCATGTCCGTTGCAAACCCGGAGCCGATCCGACCGCTATCGTCCCGGCGATTAACCGGCGCTTGAAAGAGCGCTTCGGAATCGCTCATTCAACCGTCCAGGTTGATCCGCCGGACTGCGAAGACGAGAACCATCAAGGAGTCAGGGATCCTATAGACTGAAGCGGTCCGCAGATTTCTTTGCAATCAGGCATCGCATGACGCCATCTTCTAATTTGTGTCTCAGGCTGGCGCGAAAGTCTTCCGATGGGCAGCCGCATCGTCACTGTTTAGCCAGGCTTCGTCCGGGTCTGCTCCGGTGGCATCAGGCCCGTTCTGTCCGCCCTCGCCACTTCTGACGATGGCGTACGCGACCGAGGTCAGATGGGAGTTAATCCGGCGAAAGCAATTCAACAGATCGAAAAAACTGGTATCCGGTTTTTCACCCGCCGTGAGCCGCTCAAGATGGCGTCTACGCACCGTCCGGTAATGTTCGCTGATTTGTTCTTTCTCTTGAATGAAGGTATTCGCCATTCGGACGTCCTGGGTCATCAAGAGGACGGTTGCTTTCTCCATGCGTTGAGAGGTTCTCGCCAGGAAGTCTTCGAGCTCACCGGCATCTTCAGGGCGCAGGTCTTTCGTCGATCGAGCGGTCCGGGCGGAAGCGTCCGCCAGATCTCGCTTAATCAGGGTAGCGATGATGGCCAGCTCCTGGGCGTAGTCCAGCAAGCTGAATCGCCAGTCGATATCTTCCTGGCTGAGATTCTCGTCTCCGATCTGGCCCAGGTACTCCTTTAATTCCTCCTGGATGCTGACTATCCGTTCGTACAGATTTTCGATCTTAGCGGTCAGTTCTCGGCCTTGGTTCGCGCGTGCCCCCCATACTGTCTGCAGCATCAGTTTGAGATGATCTAAAATCCTGAGCTCTTCTCTGGCCGCCTGACTAAGCGCCAGCGACGGGGTTTGGAGCAGAAGCGGGTCCAGAAAAACGCTCCCTTCTTCCTGATCTTCCAGAGTCTGGTCCGGAATCAGATAAGCAAGGGCGCGCGAGATAACTGACAGGAGAGGCAAGGCGCAGAGACCAATCGCCACGTTAAAAAATGTGTTTAGATTAGCAGCGTTACGATCGATCGCGCCGGGCACCAAATTCATCAGGTAGTGAGCCAAACCGGTGCCTCCGGCCAGGATCAGCAATGCCGCCAGGGTTTTCAGTAGGATACTAGCGAGCCCGAGACGCCGGCCCTCAAGGCTGGCCCAGCCGGCTATCAACATAGTCAAACCAATCCCCAAGTTTGCTCCCAACACCCAGGGCACCAGCGTGATACCGGATACCAGTCCTCCTTTGGCCAGGCCGAGCCCCAGCCCGATCGTAGCAGTGGAGCTTTGGAGAGCCAGAGCAAGCAAGGCGGTGCTTGCGAACACCAGCCAAGGGTAATGATCGATAACCGAGAACAGCACCCTCATGTCCGCGTTGGCGACTGCAAGCTTGCCAGTTTGGGCGATGATACTCATTGCCAGGAAAATGAAACCCAAACCAAGAAGGACCTGTCCCGCACCTTTGAAAAGCGCACGCTGCGAAAACAGGAAACCAATTCCTCCGATCACGATGAACACACCGGCAAAATCTTGTAGATCGAACGTCAGGAGTTGGACGGTAACGGTAAGGCCGATGTTTGCCCCAAGCAGCACCGCGAGCATCCTGCTGGCAGTTAAGGCACTTTGGGTGAGCATCTGCACGGAGAGCATGGCAATGGCGCTGGAGGAAGGCGATATCAGTCCTGCCACTATGCCAGCGAAGAATGCTTTGAGGGGTTGTTGAGCGGTCTCTTGCAGCCATTCTACCAGCCGGCTGCCGAATAAGCGATCGAGCCCTTTCCGGAGCTGGCGCATCCCCAGAAGGATTAAAACAATGGCGGACGCTAGGTTCAGGAGAGCCATGGTGCGATAGCAGTCAGATTACGATTAATTTGCCCCGGCGCATCGTATCAGTCGAGAGGCCAGATTCTAGCCGAAAGCAGCTTCTTTCATCATCGTTTCAGATTGCGACAGTCGGCTGGAAATCGGTAGATGGGAAATGCTTGGTTTGCGATTGTGGTGCCACGGGTAAAATCATCTAAGAGCCGAGATCTTATGGGTCTTACCATGGCCAAGGGCAGCAACCGAATGGTTAAGTGCGCCGGACACCATTTTGCCAATCCAAACCAAACTAGGAAGGAAATTCTCCGACGGCGAGGAACATTACCGTTCCAGCCCAGAGCAGCAAACATCGAACTTGAACTTTGAGCAGGTGATCGGGAACTCAGGGCAGGAGGTTGACTAGTAATTCGTAATCGTCCTGCGAGAGCTTGGTACACCAGGTTCGCCTCCGCCTCCGGTCTTTTTTTTGCATCCGCCAACTCGTTGAAATACGAATACATCCCAGCGACTTTCGACCGAATTGGT
>JAFAVN010000364.1 GCA_019242435.1 Verrucomicrobiota bacterium
TTTCTCTACTATATATCGTGAGCAGCTTCAGGGGGGGCTCGTTTTCGTCGCTGATACAGGTCGCGGACAGTCTCATCGGAGACTTGTCCAAAGTTGTCATACCATTGGCCGACACCCACAAAATCCTCTGGTGTTATATAAGCCAGAACGGCGTCCGCTTCCCGACCGAGCTCTTCGATCGATGAAGCCGGAGCAGTTGGTACAGCAATAATAATTTTTGCGGGATTGCGATGGCGTGAGACCTCTACAGCGGCACGCATGGAGGATGCGGTCGCAATTCCGTCATCGACCAGAATCACCGTTTTGTCGGTAACATCGATTGGCGGCGCACCGGCTCGGTAGACGTGTTCCCTGCGTTTCAACTCTACCGCTTCTTTAGCTGCCACGGTTTCAATAGTCTGATCGGGAATGTTCAACCAGCGAATAAGCTCATAATTTAATACCCTGATACCATCCCCGGCGATCGCCCCCATCGCCAGTTCAGCGTGATTGGGGAGTCCCAGCTTACGAACCACCAAAATATCAAACGCGAGGTTGAGAGCGGCAGCAATTTCATAGCCGACAGGCACGCCTCCCCGGGGCAGCGCCAGAACCATCACATCATTTCGGTTCCGGTATTGGCCCAGCCGTTCAGCTAATAGTCTCCCGGCCTCAGCGCGATCGCGAAATCGGGATGGGTATCGCAGACTTCTTGGTTCCACGGTGGAGCTCCTATATCAATTCTCCTGCCCATTGCTTCTCGGATTTTGGCCAAGCTTGACCGTGGCTTTTTTTTAGCGGCGCCGAACCGGTCCTCAGCGTTCACGCTCCTTTCAACTTCTCGGCGATATTCGCTTGGACCAACGCCGGCTGAGCCGGTGAACGAATCGACTGGGCCTTTCCGCCAAAGCTTTTCGGCCACTTGGCCTTACTTTACGCCGTAACCCACGGCTTTTCTTATCCAAGCGGTTAATCAGCAGATCGACGGAGTGGCGTCCACCGAAGGTATCCGGCGTTTTGCGTAGCATTGCTTTGACCACCGCTAAATCGTGGTCGAACCCAATCTTGTCCTGTAACTTTGAGAGGCGGGAAACCATTTTGCCGAGGCGCTTTGGCCAGATCGACTGCAAGAATTGCAGTTCATAATAGAGATTCTTTACCCGAATTCGCCAGCGATGGAAGGCTTCATCGTCGCCTTCTCGTAACGCCATTTTCATTCGGTTCCGACTTTGGCGATACACGGTACGGAGACCTGACTCGATTACCTCTCGTTCCGCTCCGGTCAGATCCAGCCGGTGAAATCGATGACGTGTCTGAAGTAGTGCTTCTTTGACCTGTTTGATCTTCTTCTCCAGGTCCTTACCTGGACTCGAGCTCTCTTCAAAGCCTGAGAGAGCAGCCTCTACCGCCAACTTTTCGGCTTCGCCGGAGATGGGCAGTTCGGACAGCGTTGTGCTGGCCACCTCTTTATCGCGCGCCGCGGACAAACAGCCAGCAGCGTACTTCAGGCGTTCGTTCTCACGTCGGAAAAAGGTCTCGCCGGTCACCGGCCTGATCAGACGCAACAACGCGCGCATTCGCTTAATAGTCGTCCGCAGACGATGTATGTGGTTTTGCGCATCGGATGATGGTTCTTTATCGGTCTGCGCCGCTGAGTCGACGAGGTCATCCACTACCCGGAGCAGCCCATCCTGCAAGCTCTCATGCCCACCAAGTGAAACTGCTGAATCCTTCATTGCTCTTTAATAAGAAAGTATAGCGTAACAAGAGCTGGCGTCGCCAATGGCAAATCAATTATAGGCAATCCAGGCCCATCGTTCGCCAAGTGAGGTCTGTCCAAGAGGTTACACGCCAGATTGCCTTTAGAAGAAACCGAGAAATAGCCAATCCGCCCGCAAAGTGTTCAATTTGTGAGAAATGCAGGCTTACAGCTTCGCAACGATTTCATCGTAGGAAGTTCCGGAAAACCAGCGTCGCCAAGCGGCGGTCTTGCTGGTGGTATCGAGCACAATCACATTAGGGCGCGGCGGCAAAGGGCCGCTCGGCGGGGTTTGCCTGCAATTGAAGCAATAGGTTTGCCCAATTTTCTCCAGAAAGGAGTTCTCTTCTCCCGGCGTGAAGTGGACATGACCACTGACGCACCAAGTTGGTTTTAACTCACGAAGAATCAAAGGGAACTCGCCATTTCCGGTCTTCGGCATAGACAGGGAAGTACTTGCTGGAGGTTCATGGTGAAGGACTAATGAGTTGCCCGAGGTTTGCGCCCAGCGATCAACTCCACCATCAGCCCGATAACGGCAGCAAATGATGGCAACAGCTTCACCGGACTTGGTTCGGACGATTTTTTGGTCGCCGTCGACTGAGATCCGGTGCGTGATTTTCAGGGCTTGAATCCAAGAATCGCTCAGGGCGTAGCGAGAGATTGTGCTCAGATATTTGCTGGCGATGGGTATCCCGGGCTGCACCAGAAGACTTCCCGGCGGGAGGTCGTGATTACCGGAGCAGAGCGCGATTGGAGTTGGTTGCCGACTGAAACGCGAAATCCAGTCGTAAAGAAAAACCATCTGCGGAATAAAGCCGGAAGGATCCTCCAAGTTGAAAAGATCTCCGGCCACACAAATGAGATCGAAGTTTGGCGCCTCGGCTAGCAGCCACTCAAACCACGGCCGATTAAAATGCAGATCTGCAGTCAGAAGGATCTTCACTTACTTAGCACCAAAGAGTCTGATTATAGGCTAATGTCCTGTCCCTTAAAACAACGAGCTATGTTACTTTTGGGGACAGGACATTAGCCTATAACCAGACCCTTTGGTGCTACACAAACCCCAGTTCCGTGAAACCGCGACCGAGGATTTTTGAAGCCGGCGCTTGCATCCACTTTTGGAGAATGCTGGCATATACTGAGCGAAAATCCACGGTATGAATGAGGTCGCCCTGATCCAGTCGATCTAACGACGGATGTTTGCCGTACAACCCAGGCTTAATATTGCCACCGCAGATGAACATGGGAGCTGCCGTTCCGTGGTCGGTCCCTCTGCTGGCGTTTTCCGCGACTCGACGGCCGAACTCGCTAAAGGTCATCACCAGGACCCTGTCGAAAATCCCTTTAGCAGTGAGATCCTGAGAAAAAGCGAATAGTGCCTCTGCCAGCTGACTCAAAAGGTTGTTATGCGAATTTTCTTGGGCGCTGTGAGTGTCGTATCCGCCTTGGCTGGTGTAGTAGACGCGAGTCGGCAGGCCGCCGCTAATCAAACGCGCAATCAACGAAAGCTCATTTCCCAAGGGAGTTTTTGGGTAAGTTGCTTCCGCTTTAACTTGCTTAAGAATCGGACCGATCTTGTCACTGCCGACTCGTGCGTCCAACGCCGTCCTTTGCAAATACTCGATAGCGCTCAATGACGATTCATTGGGGCCGGCGATTGAGCCGATCGATCCGCCGCCACTGAAATCGTGATCCTGAGAAATGCCGTTTAGTTCATCAAAGACTACCTGCTCAGAGGTGTTCGGCTCTTTTCCGAAACCGAGTCGTCCACCGGGTGTGAAGGCAATGCCGGTCGTCTGTTCCGCGGTAAATGCCTGTGGTAATTGGCTCCCGACCGACACTCCGGTGGTTGGATCTTCTCCAGTGCAACAATTATCAAAATACCGCCCGAGCCATCCGGTTCTGATGAATCGATCGGCATCGGAAGCGGTTTGCCAGATCTCGGTCGAGCGGAAGTGAGATCGATTCGGATTTGGATAACCGACACCCTGGAGCAGAGCTAACTGGCCTTGATCATACAATCTCTTTAGGGGTGCCATTCTCGGGTTAAACCCGACGTAGTCGTCCAAAGTGAGAACCTTGTCTTTGGGAATGTTGATAGTTGGACGTGCTCGATAATAGGCATCATCGGCAAAGGGAATAACCGCGTTGAGCCCGTCATTTCCCCCGGCGAGTTGCAGCACAACCAGGATCGGGTGATCTTTGCCAGTCGCAATTTGGGAGGCGGACTCTGCTGCCTTCGCGTTTAGCAGCGAAAATGTTCGTTCGACAAAAATTGGAACCGTCCAGCTTAGAGCGGCACCTAAAATCGAAGTGCGCAAAAAGTGGCGCCGGGTGAGTACGTCGGGTTCTTGAGACATAAAGGTTAGCAGACTTGATAGTTGGGCGTGGTCATCATCAACGCGATCAGCTCCCGCACGGCACTGTCAGTCAAAGGAACAGGTTTGGCCTTGATTACAGTATTGAATCGATCAAAGAGGTCCGGATTCCTTGTGCCCGGAAATAAATGGGTGTAGACCTTTTCCAGGAGCGCCGGCGGATTCGAACGATCTTG
>JAFAVN010000605.1 GCA_019242435.1 Verrucomicrobiota bacterium
AAGAGGCGCTACCTAAGGCGAGGAGCGCAGCCGCATAGGTCGGCGGCCCTCCCTCCGCCGGGGCCGGAACTCCAAAGCCGCCACCCCAGTAATCCGACATACGGAGCAGAGAATTGCCAATGAGATAATCCCAGCCGGGAATCAGCGGCTCGTCGTAGCTGCCCTTTGCGGTCACCTGGGTAGATAGCAATTGCCAGGCGATAATGAGAGCGACCAGAACTGTGAGTCCTCCTAACAGACCTGATGCTTTGAAATTCTGCTTCACGGGTTTACTCCAGCCCAATGTGATGCAGGAATAGGTGCTTGAGCGCGAGCCCTTCCGGAGTGGCAATGTCGTCATCGCTACGCGGCATTGGCAAATCGATTATCCGATCCTCCGCAATACCACCGTTTTTTACGACAATCACCCGGGTCCCGAGCATCATCGCCTCGTCGACATCATGGGTAACGAAAAGCACTGTTTTTCCGGTTCGCCGCCATAGATCGCGTAGGACGGCTTGGAGTTGGCGCCTGGTTACATAGTCGAGAGCACCGAACGGCTCATCTGCCAGCAAGATCGGAGGATCGTTGGCAAACACTGCGGCGATGGCCACGCGGGCCCGCATGCCGCCAGACAATTCCCGGGGCCAAGCACGGGCTACGGACGATAGGCCCACTAGAGCCAGATGCTCGCGAGCGATCTCTAAACGCTCTCTTTTCGTGATGTTGCGAAAGCGAAGACCGAACGCGACATTTTCTTCAACTCGCATCCAGGGGAAGACGGCGTCTTGCTGGAAGATGACGCCGCGATCAGTCCCTGGTCCAGTTACTAGTCGGTCCATGACTCGCAGTTCGCCGTGCTGTGCTCTAAGCAATCCAGCAACAATATTCAGCAGCGTTGTTTTCCCGTGGCCTGAACGCCCCAAAATGCAAAGAAATTCACCCGGAAAGACTTCGAGACACACATCCCTAAGCGCCACAACTGCGCTGCCATCGGCGCGCAGGAAGCTGACCCCGAGGTCTCGAGCAGCAAGAATGGGTTTGTCACGATCCATGGCTAAACCCAGCCGGTGATTCGCCTCGCAAGCACGACCAGCAGAATGTCAGTGAGAATCGCTGTCGCCGCCACAATGATGACGCAGGCAAGCAAACCAGGGACGTTACTAATATTAGTAAGCGCCTTAATCGCCTGACCTATGCCGCTGGGCGCACCCAGAATTTCAGCAAAAATTTCGAGACCCCACGCGCTCGCCAGCGTAATACGCAAGCCGCCAATGATCTCCGGAACGGTGCCTGGAATCAGGATATGACGAACTCGATCGGTGAGCCCTGCACCGAATGTGAGAGCCCAGCGCTCGTAGATCGGATTCATATTTTCGGCGGCACGCTGACTAAACAAAACCATCATCACGGCACTGTAGAAGGCAACCAGTAAAACCTGCGTGAAAGGTACGACGCCAAACCAAAGCAGGAACAGAGGTGCTGCTACCAGAACAGGCACGGTGCCGAGGACCAGGACGATAGGATTGACCACGAGCCTGAGCAAAGTCAAACGAGCACTGGCAATTCCAATCAGAATGCCAACGGCTCCTCCAGCAATCATCCCCGTGACGACGTTGCTAACGGTGTAGAGTAGCAGCGTGCCATATCCGACACTGCCTAGGCCGAAAACACCAAGACGAGGCGAATAGACGAAGTTGGCCCAAAGATCTTGTCCGGCTTCCAGAGGTGTAACTAACCGGCTTCTGGGAAGCTGGCTTGCAGTCAACCACCAAAACGCAAAGAAAAGAGCAATGCCAGCGCCAGTGTATAAGCCGTTGAGCAGGTCCTGTCGAAATTTTGCCTGATTGGCCCGGTGATCAACACCGGCTGTTCGCAGGCCCAACGGAGCCGAACCCGACAATCGCGGCATCTGGCGAAACCTCATTGCGTAGCGGCGCGCAGCAGTCGATAAGCGTCCAGATAGTCGTACCAGGCGTGGAACTGCTTTGCTTTCTCGACGAGTGCTTGATTTTCTGCGGAAAGGCTCTTTCCCTCAACTCGCTGGAGCGCGTCGTCTGCGGCCTGCTTTAGCGCAAGCAGTTCATGGTATACGTCTGACGCCCAAATGACGTCATCAGCATCGTATTGACTTTTTGGCAGGACTCCCTTGTCGACGTTAAACTTCACTGCAGCGTCGAACGCGGTCCGATAGTACAGAGCGGAATTCTGATTATCAAAATAGTTCTTTTGAAAGTCAAAGTTCGAGAGGGGGCTTAAAGCGTCGATTGTGAGTTTAAGGCCTGATATGTCCAGGCTGGTACCAGCAAAAGAGTTTACGTAGTCGAGCATGGATCTGAGCATCAGTTCGGAATTTTTCTGTTCTTGCTCAATGATCCGAAACATTACCGATGTGAAGCGGAGAACGGTTTCTGCGTGCTGACGCGCCCAGTCAGCGTCGCAAGCGACTCCTGGAGTGCCGACTAAAGCGGCCGTAGGCGACCCAGGACCAGCCGGCATATTCGCTAGCACATCGAGTGGAGTCACCAGCGATATCCAACCGGCAAATCGGAGTTGGGCGGTAAACGGGGCACCGGTCGGTGAGGCAAAATCAACCTTGCCACCGCTTTCAAGCTGAAGCGCGGTCGCGTCAGGGGTAACGACCAGCTTGGTATCTTTGTCCATTTTCATTCCTGCCAGCGAAAAAACCGTCTCGAGAAAGATACGGTTGTCCACGACAGGCGCGGTTACGAAACCCTTTCCTTCAAGCTGAGACATCGTTCGTTTGATTGCCTCATTAAATCCCAAGCCGTCAGCCATGAATTGCCCGACGGTCTTAACATTCGAACCTGGACGAGCAAGAATAGCAAATCCTTGGAAAAGATCGGTGAGTGCGATAAAGCGAATGTTTTTGACTGAATCCATGGTGGCGATCACATCGGGCGGATACAGCGCCATGAAATCGACCTGTTTATTGACCAAAAGCGGAATCGCCTGATCCGGCAGCACCTTTCGTCCATAGGGTGCCGGGGTAATACTCAATCCGACGTCCTTGTAGAAACCCTGCTTTATCCCGGCGACAAAAATCAAGTCGTTGGCGTACGGGCGCATGCCGAGACTCGTTTGCACCTGGGGTACGTCTGTTCCTGGAGATGCTTTTTCCAGACTAAAACCGATCCCCTTCTGGTCAGCGATTGCTGCCCGACAAATCGGATTCAGAAGCAGTGCTACGACGGCCACCCAAGCCGTACATGCCCATCGATAGAAGCAGAAGATCTTATGCATGATTGCGGTCACCCGTGGTTTAATTGATCCGTCCTGGCTTGGTGCAGCCACCATCCTTGATGGCTTAGCGCGGTATCATGAGCACTCAACCAGCACATTTCAAACCAGTTATCATCCAGTCCACTTTGGCTTCTCCTTCGCCATCATGGAGCTCACGCGGTGCTGCATCGAGCAACTGACGACCCGGGGTGCCTCCGGTCGATCAAAACACAACCGAAGCGATTCGGCCGACCTTCGAGAATTGCACTGCCCCGTGGCTCACGGCGCGAACGCTCCGCCGGCCCGAAGCTTCTCCAGTGCCTCTGGACCAATGCCAAGTTCAGCCAAAATCTCATCTGTATGTGCGCCCAGGAGAGGTGGCGGCATTCGAAGCTGTTGTGGTGTGCCGCTCAGCTTCACAGGGAATCCAATCGAGCGGACTTTCCCTTCAACCGGATGTTCTATGTCCATGAC
>JAFAVN010000556.1 GCA_019242435.1 Verrucomicrobiota bacterium
GAGATATTCTCTTCGGTGAACACCTGTTCGGTCGGGCCGCCGGCCACCAGCTCGCCGTTCAACAAAATCACCTCGTCAAAAAGTGCCGGAACCATTCTGAGATCATGGTGGGACACAATCAGGAGGTTTCCCTGCCCAGCTAATTCCTTGAGGATATGCCCTAACAAATCCTGGGAGGGTCTGTCCAGGCCGGTAAACGGTTCATCTAACAAAAGCACATGGGCATCCTGAGCCAATGAACGAGCCAGGAATGCTCGTTGTTGCTGGCCCCCAGACAATGCGCTGATCTGACGTTCAGCCAGGTCTTCCAACTGCATCGCCTGCAGGGCGGCATTCACTTTTTTCCCGTCTTCTTTTCCAAATTTGCGCCACCAGCTTAAAGTGGAGTAACGGCCCATTTCCACCAACCCTCTCACGGTCGTCGGAAAGTCCCAATCGACAGCTGACCTCTGCGGCAAGTAGGCGATGTATCTGCTCCGCCCTTGATTGTGCCCGCCGAATTCTACTGATCCGGTTTCCCTGCGCACCAAGCCGGCCAGCGCTTTGAGGAGGGTCGTTTTTCCCGCCCCGTTCGGTCCGAGCAAACCGACACACCGACCGCATCGTAATTCGAGATTGACATGATGCACCGCTGGGATTCGCCGGTAACTCACCGTCAGATCCCTGATCTTCAGCACGTGCTCTGTCATATTAGGGCATCGTATCTGTGAATGGTATGGCAGCGCTGCCATGCATTTTGGCGTGATTTCTCAGCCTGGGATCGCGCAGCCATCATTCTTCTTTAAACGTTATAACATCACTGATCTTTCCGCGCCCCCATAAGGTTTTGTCCAGGGCCGTTCCGTCTGGCGGAGACACAGAAATTTGCAGGGCCACTAATGCAGGGTTATCCCAGGTCGCGTCCACCACCAGATCGATTCCCTCCTTTGGAAAATCAATGTCTACGTCCTTTTCCAGCTCAGCTCCGGTGGCTTCCCCGGCCCACAGTGTTCGTCCCAGGTAGCTAATCTGAAACCGAAATGGAGCGGCAGTTGTCTTCAATCCCAGGTGCACATGCTCCGTGGGTTTCACCACCGCCGGCGCCAACGTTTCCCTTGCGTTTACTCGCTCCGTCAGTCGATGAAGAGGGATCAATAAAAATAACAGTACCATTACCACCAATGCGGCTTGTATCGGTGGTGACCCTCTCATTTGAGCGCGTCAACAATCTCAGTCACGTTGTGCCTGATCATACCGTCGTAGGTCGCGCCATCGCCAGGGCCTAGGCCGTCGGCGTAAAGTGTTCCCCCGATCTTTGCGCCACTTTCCCGGGTAATCTCTGTACTGACTTTCGGATTAAGAGTGTTTTCAAGAAAGATCGCCTTAACCTGCTGTTTTTTGATCTCGTCGATCAGGGCGGAAATATGGCTGACTGAGGGCTCTTGCTCCGTGGTCAAACCCTCGATCGAATCAATCTGAAAACCGTATTCTTTTGCGAAATATTGAAAAGCATCGTGCGAGGTTACGAGCTTCCGCTGATCCCTTGGCAGTTCCGCCACTTTTCGCTTCACCCACGCGTTCAGCTCTTTCAGGTCTGCCAGGTAAGCCCCGGCGTTGGACTGATAATCACTCGAGCGCTGCGGATCCAATCGAATCAATGCGTCTCGAACCACTACAGTTGCTTTTTCCACTTCAGGGACACTGTTCCACCAATGCGGATCCTCCGCCGCTTCCTCGGCCGATTTGTCTGCCGGTTTGGTCAACCCGGGCAATTGGTTCCCCACGGCCAGAACTACCACTTTTTTCGGTAAAGCGTCCCGCAAATTCACCAGATAGGTATTTTCCATGCCTTTCCCCGAGAGCAAAACCAGATTTGCGTTCGTTGCTGCCGTGAGGTCACCCGGCGTCAACTGGTATTCGTGCGGATCTTGTCCGGGCTTAATGAGAGAGGTAACCGTAACATCTTTTCCGCCCACCTTTTCGGCCACTTCGGACAGGACGGTCGAAAAGGAAGCCACCTTGACTTCGCCGGCTGCTTTCTGGGCCAAAGCGCCAACCCAGAGAACGCCAAAAGCGACTGCCGCGAGTGATCTTAGAGGCATGGGGGCAGCATTCTACAATTGCAAGCTATTTGCAACACGAATTGCAGGAGTTCAAGAGAAGCCCGAGGAGTTCAGGGTCAATTCCCCAAGGCTGCGCGTTCGCCTCCTGAACTCCTGAACTTCCGCACTCCCGAACTCCTCTCCTATATAAAATGCATCACCAAATATTGTTTTTCACCCCAGTACACCTTATTAATAATTACTGTGAAACTCTCAAAACGGGGTGAGTACGCCCTTCGAGCGCTGATCGATTTCGGGTTGGCCCACGCACTAGGCAGACCGCTTCTGCAAGTCAATGAACTCGCGTCTAAGGAGGAACTCCCCGTCAAGTTTTTGGAGCAGATTTTAATGCAACTCAAGGGAGCCGGATACTTGGACAGCCGCCGCGGCAAACACGGCGGCTACCTGCTCGCTAAAGATCCAAAAGAAATTGTGATTGGTAACGTTGTTCGCCTTATCGACGGGCCCCTCGCCCCAATCTCCTGCGTGAGTCAGATGGCATACGAACGTTGTACGTGTCCCGATGAAGAACATTGCGGGCTGCGTATGTTGATGTCGGACGTCCGAAACGCAATTGCGAATATTCTAGACCGATACACCTTAGCTGACGTGGTCGAGGTTACGCTCCGCAAGATGCGTCGGGACAAGGTGCCACTGCCATTCGCTGCCAAAGCGCTCCGCCATGAAATCGGGGTATTCGAGTCGTAGCGGTATCCCATGAGAAGCCCAGCGCGCGGGGTTTGCCGTGCACTCACGACGTTCCTGCCTTCGTTGCCGCCACCACCGCCTGTGCGGCCAAGGCGATTGCTTCCGCTCGGGTCAACGGATCCCTTTCCTCGGCCGATTTGAGCAACTCGACCCCAGGTTGGCGTATCACCAAGCTCTGGCGGTAGTTCATTTTAAATCCGCCCGAAGTTTTATAATCGTGAGCGCGGGCTGACTCTATCTTGGCGGCGTTTTCACGCGCCCGATTCAGATCAGGAGCGAGATTTGTCACCCTCTCGAGCGCGTCATCGACTTGGTCTCTAACCGCTCCCAGTACCGCATCGATCTGCGGACGCGGTGTGCTCTGATCCCGCTCCAAGATCGTGCTCAATTCCCGGTCCAAACTGCTAAGTTCGGTCTCCACTTGTCGGCGCCTCTGATCCCAAACTCTTAAATAGCTGACACAGCGATCAAAATATGCCTCCCGCTCCTTGGTTAGCTCTTGAACCAGGATTACCCGCTGTACCATCAGGACACTCACAATCACGACGCCAGACACCAGAGCGATACGCGTCTTCTGGTCTAAGCCGCCGGGAACCGGTTTGCTCAACTGTCGGACCGCGGCGCCGACCACTACGGCGCCGGCCAGAACCAACACCAGCGGGTACCAGCTGACCCAGAGTGACAGTCCCGGCCAGTTCGCATCCGCTGCGGTCTCCCAGAAGCTTGGCACCATCGCGTACCAAAAGGACGCGAGGGCCGCCGTTCCCACTAATGCGTAATCGATAAAGGCTAGTTTTGTCGTACCACTCTCACGGGAGGTGTGATAACCGGGTATCATTCAAACCCACACTGAAATTCAGAACCGGTCCTATTCAAGGAGCTTAACGGCTTTGCAGTCGCGAACCCTTTGCGTCTGCACGGCGCTTGCCCTTTTCATCGCAGCCAGCTGGCACCCGGACGACAGGGTGCTTCCCGCCGTCTTTACATTCCTGGCGCTGATTCTTTGGGACAAACGCGGCCTCACTATCGCCGCCGCAGTGGCGATGTTGACCCTGCTTTACCATTCTCGACCCGCTGCCGAGATATT
Source organism: Verrucomicrobiota bacterium (assembly GCA_019242435.1). GTDB lineage: Bacteria > Verrucomicrobiota > Verrucomicrobiia > Chthoniobacterales > JAFAMB01 > JAFAVN01. The sequence goes on from JAFAVN010000556.1 coordinate 3,877, forward strand.
GGGCGTTTTCGCCTACACGTTTTTCTTTTGCGCCATTGCCGGTCTCCGAGCTCGACGGGCTGCCCTAGTCGGATTTGGTTTCGGAGCCGGAGCCGCGCTTCTTAACCTGCGCTGGCTCGTCGCAGAATTTGATTCCCGCTGGGCAGGCCTGATTTTGGTAATCATCGCCGTTTATGCAGGCATTTTCGCGGCCGCGGTTGGCGGCTTGATCCGATCCCCTCTCGTGCGAAAAGCGGGACTGTCAGGTGTCGCACTGACGGTCCTAGCGCTCCCCGCTTTGGACTATGTCAGGACCGCATTACCTCGTTTCGGTACCGCTAATCTTTATTCGGGCGATCTCCCGGGAGCGAATATTGATCTGGCACAAGCGGCACAGTGGATTGGCGCGAGCGGCCTTGGCGCCCTAATGGCCTTTTCTTCCTATAGTGCCGCGTTCTGGCTGGTAAACGAACGAAGAGCAACCTGGTCCCATCGAAGCACCGCACGAAGCGTAAGCCGCCGCCGGCTTTGCCTCGCTCTCGCGCTGATACTGGGAATTGTGGTGGCGGGCCGGATCGAACGAAGCCGCGTATCCGAGATACAAGCACGACCACTGAACATCGCCATCCTGCAAACTGTCCCCTCTCCATCAAATCGGGACTCAGTGGAAAAACCGTACGCGGCTGCCTTAGGTGACTGCCTCCGTTCAGGCCAACCGTATGACCTTATTTTCTTACCGGAGGGGGCCATCTCGATCGGTGAATGGAATGAAACCGGCGAGACGAGCGGTGAACAGCTCATGAGCCTTTCCGAGCTACGGGACAAATTCGCTCCCATGACGAACACTTTTTGGGTTTCGGGGGCAATGATCCGAGAACCCGCCGGTTTGGGACTCGGTTTCCGGAACACTGCCATCTCCTTCGCTCCCCAGTTTCAGATCCTTGGGCAGGTCGACAAACAGTTCGGTGCCCCTTTAGTGGAAGTTAACCCTTTCCAAGGAATTGCGGTGCTGGAGACGATTGCCGAACGAGCCACGCACCTGTCTCGCCGGATGGCCTCGCAAAAGAATACTGCGGTGCTACCCTTCGGTTCCCATTGGCAGGCGGTCGTCGCGATTTGCAGCGAGCACCAGATTCCCGATATCTGGTCCAGACGCGGCGTCAGCAGCCTGAACTCTATCGATCTGCAACTGGTGCTCTCCGACATAACGTGGTTCGACAGGTCAGCCGAAGAGCGCGATCAATCACGTTTGGCGCGCCGGCTCTTGGCCGCGAAATATCATCGACCGCTTCTATACGTTGCCAGCAGCGGCTCTGAATTCTGGGATCAAACCGGGAGACTCCTGAATACGCTCCCGGCCCAAGCCCGATACGGTATTTGGCGGATCGCTATTCCTCACCGAAGCGCAACTGTGCTGGCCGGCTGGGCTCCTCCCAACGAAGCCTGGCCGCTCGTTGCCTTTGCTGGCTTAGCTCTCTACCGCTGGTGCCGATTGAGGTTCAAGGTTCGAAGTCCTAGATTCAAAGTTCGAAGTTGATCTGCTTCGGAACGATTACGATCGAACCTCAGTTCGGAATTCTGAACTTCGAACCTCGAACCGGCACGAACACGGATTACGGTTGGCAGATTCGGCCCAATCCGGTACAATCAATTTTGTTGCCGAGCGCTTTCCCAGGCCATCGGCCGGAACGAAACAAAGGAAAAACATCCGGCCGTTCGGGCGCGAACTACGAACATCTTGGAATCCGCTCTGAGATAGATTCCCCGCTAAAACCAAGGAAAAAACAACTATTGATCATGAAGAAATCATCTTCAATCCTGGCTGCAGCCTTACAGTTGTTGGCATGTGCAGGGCTGTTCCCCGAGACGAGTGCCGCAAAAGTGGACGATTCCAGCACGGCGAACGCAACTATTTCAGAAAGACTTGCCAGAGTTCGCACGGCGTTGATCAACCAGTCACAATCCGATGCGAAAGACGCCGGGATCCAGCTCACCGGCTGGGGCAACTGGCACAACGGTTGGCGCAACTGGGGCAACGGCTGGCGCAAGTGGCATAACTGGGGCAACTTTTAGATCTGCGGCTTCGCGTCCATTTTTCGACTTTACCCCAGCGGCACAGTATGCATTTGTAAACCCGACACAATAAGTCGGGTTTATGCTGCTTTTTTTTCGCCCAATTCTCTCCTTCCTTATCGCAGGCGCCGCTCCTACCCTCTTTGCGGCGGAACCGATTCATCTGCTGAATGTTTCGTATGATCCCACGAGGGAATTTTACGAACAGATCAACCAGGTATTCATTAAAGACTATCAGGCAAAGACCGGAAAACAGGTAGTAATCGACCAGTCTCACGGTGGTTCCGGCAAACAGGCTCGCTCAGTCATCGACGGCCTCGAGGCAGACGTTGTGACGCTTGGTTTAGCAGCGGATATCGATGCCCTTCACGACAACGGCAGTCTGGTGATCGCGGATTGGCAAAAGCGATTTCCCCATAATAGCTGCCCGTACACGTCGACCATCGTGCTCCTGGTACGAAAGGGTAACCCAAAGGGCATCAAGGATTGGCCCGACCTTCTTAAACCCGGGATTCAGGTCATCACGCCGAATCCAAAAACCTCGAGTGGCGGCCGGTGGAATTTTCTGGCCGCCTGGGGATACGCGCTGAAGTCGAGCCAAAATGATGAGTCCAAGGCAAAAGCCTTCGTCACTTCCCTCTACCAGAATGTACCGGTTCTCGATTCCGGTGCTCGCGGATCAACTACTACCTTTGTACAACGAGAACTAGGCGACGTTCTCATCGCTTGGGAAAACGAAGCTTATCTGAGCCTAAAGGAATTCGGGCCAGCAAAATTCGAGATTGTGAACCCTTCTGTCAGCATCCTGGCTGAGCCTCCAGTAGCCGTCGTTGATAAGGTGGTAGAAAAGAAAGGGACGCGAGACGTCGCCACGGCTTACCTCAAATTCCTTTACACGCCGGTCGGGCAGGAGATCGCGGCCAAGAATTTCTACAGGCCGATCGACCAACAGGTCTTCGAAAAATACAGCAGCCAGTTTCCAAAGATTGAGCTTTTCACCGTTGACGGTCTCTTCGGCGGGTGGAAGCAGGCGCAACCCAAGTTCTTCGCCGACGGCGGCGTATTCGACCAGATCTATCAGCCGAAATGAGCAGCGCCGTTCCTTTCAGCCTGTGGTGGCGTAGGCAGGTCCTCCCCGGTTTCGGGCTGACTCTGGGTTTCACGCTATTGTACCTCAGCCTGATCGTCCTGATTCCTTTACTGGCTCTTTTTATTAAGGCATCGGGGATCGGTCTCGATGGTTTTGTCAGGACCATTTTGACACCCCGGGTCGTGGCAGCTTTCCAACTAAGTTTTTCCACCTCGTTTTTTGCTGCCTTCGTAAACTTTTTTTTAGGGACGATGCTGGCTTGGGTACTGGTTAGATATCAATTTCCGGGGCGGCGTTTGCTTGATGCCATCGTCGATTTCCCTTTCGCCTTACCTACTGCCGTTGCTGGAATTGCGCTGACCGCGATCTATTCGCCAAATGGCTGGCTGGGTGCACCCATCAAAGCGCTGACCGGTCTCAAACTCACGTTTACTCCGTGGGGAGTCTTTATCGCGCTTGTCTTCATCGGGCTTCCCTTCGTGGTCCGGACCGTACAACCGGTATTGGCCGATCTCGACTACGAATTCGAAGAGGCGGCTGCCAGCCTGGGCGCA
>JAFAVN010000597.1 GCA_019242435.1 Verrucomicrobiota bacterium
AACCCGTGATCGCTTTCAGCGCTTACGCTTTCATCATGGTCCACAATCATCCCAGCGTCGATCCCTCCCCTTCCGAAGCGGATTTGCGGCTCACCCGCCGGATCCTCGAAGCCAGCAAAATCCTGCAACTCCAACTGATCGATCACGTGATCATCGGCTCGCCCGCTCCGGGCCGCAGCAGCTATTTCAGCTTCAAGGAGGGAGGGGTTATTGGGTGAGGCCTTTTCGTCTTCGATCGCCATGCCGGCGCGCCAGGGATCGAATACAAACCAAGCGCGTCTGCTTGCTTGAACATTTGCAGCAGCAACTGTTGGGTGAGATAAAAGAAGGCGGCGAGATTCGATATGCCTGAAGTACAACGTCCAACCGATCATGACCAGGGTCAGGCATCGGCGGACGCTCGCGACAAGCGAAGGAAACTAGCGGCATTTGAATGAGCTCAGCCAAACGGTTCAACGGAGACGATGATTGGCTCTCTTCATGCTACACTTTGTCTCTTCGAGTTATCAAAGAGTAAGACTCAGCATTGCGTGCCCGTCGACCTTTGGTACCTGGAATGAAGTATAAGACGCTCGGTGTTCAAAAGCCAAGGGCACGTCCTCAGGCACTAGCAGAACCTGACTAACGGGGCGCGGCGTCCTTACTGACACGTTCAGGTTAAACAGTGGAATAACGTCTTCGATAACATCCAGATCCTTACTGCGCCGTTCTGGGACGAAATGGAGAAGGTGGACGATCCAGCGACCGTGATTTGGCTGCTCGGTGACCGTCGTGAGCAACGTGCTCGGGCCGTCATGCTTGACGAGCGCCTCCGGAAGAAGCAGCTCAACCGCATTCAATACCAGGAGTTTGCACCAGCGAGGCGCGTTATCGTCGTATTGGCTGAAAATGGGGCTAGAAAAATAGATACAGCGATCTTTCCTGACAATGCCCGGCTGAGTCCCAGACCCCGAAGAAGGGGTTTGCCGGTGAGAACAGAAATGGCGGTAGGTCCGATCGAAGTATGACGCAAAAATCGGAGCCAGCAATTCGGCGGTAGCATCGGCATTAATCGACATTCCGCGTCGATACATGGCATGCTCGGTCGCCGGTAGTCCGCGTCCGATTTCACCCCGCGGAACAAGGTATTCGCAGTAGTCGTGTCGGTCGTAAGCCTTGCCGCGGACCAGTTGGCCAGAGAGATCGCGGGGACCCTCGCCGGCTAGACTCACGCCGAACAGATCGGTAGTAAACGCCATTTGCTGGCCATTCATCCCGGACGCGAAGCTGGCGAGAATGCTGCCACCATTTTTAGCGTGCTCCTTCAGCTTGGCCGCCAAGGTGGAAGAGACCGGGATGTTGTCTGGTAACAGGAGGAGCCGATAACGAGTGAAATCAGCAGCAGAATCTATCACATCAAACTGGTGGGCCCCCTGCTCAAGAATCCGGGTGGCTCCTCTTATTGCCGAGGGCAGATCCCGAAGGTCTCCGCCTGTAAACTCCTCGGGAGTTAATACTCCAATTTCGGTCACGGGTCGGGCCTCTCGGCACCAGGGTTCTTTTTGCTCGACCTCTGCATAAACTGCTCCGACCAATTGATAGACGTGAGCATCGATTTTACCATTGGGCGGAAGTTGATCTCCGATTAGGCATTTGGCGCCGTGAGCCAACATGCGAAGGCATTCGTAACGCAAAGCCGCTAAGTTTTTGAAAGAATGAAAATCACCCCAAGAGGTGTGAAACTTGCCGGTATGTCCCAGGTAGTCCAGGCCTAGTGTACGGGCATAACGGACGGTCACGGGAAAATGAATGTAGCCCCATTCGCCTCCTGGCAGGCTTTCTATCTCGAAATGACTGTAAGCGCTCTTAATGGCGCGGTGGCGAGGACCAATATGTCCAGCGTTGTAGAAGATAGAACAATCTGAGTTCTTCTGGCGGACGAGATGGCTCATTTCGTCTTTGAACCGGTTGATGGTCGAGCGTCCGAAAGCTTCCCGGTCCTGGGGATTGCCCGGGTCCAGTTTCTCAGCAAGCATTTGTTCCCGGCAGTACCGGCAGACGCATTCGACGGGCCACACGATGTCGAAGAAAAATCCGTCGGTGGGAAGAGTCTCTAAGACCTCTGTCGTGAAATCTCGCAAGAACTCACGGTAAGGCGAGTTCACACAGAGATGCTGATAAAATCCGGCTTCGAGCGGCGGGGTGCCCATGAGCGCACCGTTAGGTTCGATGCACACCCATTCGGGATGACGCGTCGCGCTGTAATAATCCCATTGGATAGTGAGGTAAATGGGCACTCGGATGCCCCGGCGATGAGCGGCCTCGATTTGCCGAGGTAATAGATCCGTCTTCAGGTGGGGATGACGCCGTTCGGGAAACTTCTTAGAATCGAAGTAAATCCAACCGTGGTGACACCGGGCGAAGCAAGTGATCGAGTTGACCTTCGCTTTCAACAGCGCGTCACCAAATTCGTCGGGATTGAAAGCCGATCCGACTGAATCGATGTGTTCGCTCGTGTGGAAATCGAGATGAATTTGCCGGAAGCGGAGCTCTGTTTCCTTCATGTTATTACAGGCTTAGTCCAATTGCGTGGGGTTGGTCTTTTCGTTTTTATCAGTTCGTCTGCGTGGCTACCTACCTCCAAATCCCGACATTGAGACGCCCTGAACAATATACCTTTGTAAAGCGATCGTGAGAATAACACTCGGTAACATCGAGATGGTCGATGCGGCCATCATGTAATTCCATTGGGTGCCATGTTGTCCGCTGAAAAAATTCAGCCCAACCGGCACTGTGGCCATCTCGTTGGAATTGCCGACAATCAGCGGCCACAGAAAGCTGTTCCAGTAGCCAATAAACGTAAACAGGGATAAGACGACAATCGCGGGGCGAGCCATCGGCACGATCACTTGCCATAAGACCTGCCAGCGATTGGCTCCGTCCAGGCGCGCGGCCTCCTCAAAATCCGTCGGAATGGTAATAAAGAATTGGCGCAATAAAAATGTCCCAAAAGCAGTGAATGCCCATGGCAATATCAACGCTTGATAGGTATTCACCCAGCCAAGATATTTCATCAGCAAGAAGAGCGGGACCACCGTTACTTCCTGCGGAATCATCAGGGTACCAAGGTAGATCAGGAAGATCTGTTCTCGCCGCCAGAACTTCAGGCGGGCAAACGCATAGGCGGAAAGAATGGAAGTAAAAAGTACCAATAAAGTGCCGCCTAGAGAAACAAACATGCCATTGAACATGAACCTTCCGAACGGAACGAAGTTCCAGGAGGCGGGAAAGTTCGACCACTCGATGGAAGAACCGAATATCCGAGGCGGAAATTGAAAAATCTCCGCATTTGGTTTAAGCGCCGTGCTTAGCATCCAGACAAAAGGGAAGAGCCACACCAAGGCCAGCAAAGTGATCCCGGAAAAGGAGAGAACGGCGCTGAACCCGGGCAGAGAATCGTTCTTAGCTTTCATAACGTACCAGTCGCTTCTGGAAGAAGAACTGCAGCGCGGTGGCTGCCATGATAATCATGAAGAGGACCCAACCGATGGCGGAGGCGTACCCCATCTTGAAATACTGGAAGCCGTTAT
>JAFAVN010000029.1 GCA_019242435.1 Verrucomicrobiota bacterium
GGCCGACGACACCTAACCGACGGTGTTATCGGCCAGTTCTTTGCTCCTGAGCCTTGCGAAGTGGTTCATTTTCCAAATAACCAACGGCTCGATCGGGAAGCGTTCATCGGACGCCTGCTCTCTTCATCCTATGTGCCGAATGTGGGGAAACCGGGACACGAAGGCGTGATGGAGAGGTTCCGGAGGTTCTTTGACGACCACGCTAAGGACGGCCAGATCGAACTCCCATATCAGACCCGGCTCCTGTTCGCTCGCCTGAAGCTCGCGCCATGACAAATGACAAATTGCCGCTAACCAATCCCTGGTAGCTCCTGCCGTCCGTCATTTGTCCTTTTGATTCGCGAGCTTCCAGCGAGCGCTCAGTAAGGCAAAAACCCGAATAGCAGGTGCGGATGACGTCGTTTCCAATCTTCGTTTGGCGCCATCCCTCCTTTTATATTTTGACCGGTCTCGCCGGTGCTGACGGAGCGATTAAAACGCACTCGATTAAAATGGTCTCGGTCAAACGACTGGTGATCCTTGGAATGAAAGTTGACACCTGAGACGGTCTGATTGCTGACAACCGTTCCGGCGGCAGTGCTCGGATCGCCTGCGGAACGTCCGCTCTTTAAACCGATTGCAGAACGCCCGTCACTCAGGCTGTTTGACGAGTGACCATCAGTCGAGGAATGACCACCGCTCGAGGCGCTCGAAGAATGTCCACCCCCTGATCCGCTTGATCCGCCGGTGCCGTGCCCGCCGCCACGAGCAGAGACAACGTCAACGAAACCGGGTAAAGCACTGATTAACCCGACAAGGACGACGCACTTCAAAAACTCTTTGGCATCCAACATACAGCAACCTCGCGTGAAGCTCGGTTATGACAAATGACAAATTATAAATGACAAATTGCGGTCAGAGCTGCCCAGACGCACTTGGCCGCAGTTTGTCATCTGTCATTTGTCATGAACGAGCGTCAGGCGAAGGTTCAGTCGAGGGCCTCCAGGACGCGGTCCACCTCATGTTCGGTGTTATAAAAATGAGGGCTGAACCGGATGTAATGTTTGCCTTTCCGATCCTGACGGGGAGAACAGATGATGCGGTTTTCGGCCAGCTTTTTTGCTAGAGAAGGCAGGTCGCGCGTCGGATGTGACAGCGTGGCGATCCCTGAGATGCAGGCGGGATTATCCCGGACACCGAGGAGCTCGAAGCCAAGGGTCTCGGCGCCTTTTATTAGACGCTCTCGAATAACCCCGATTCGCTCCGCTATTTTTTCAATGCCAACTTCGAGAAGCATATCGATGGCGGCTTTCATTCCGGCGATGCCCGGAAGATTCAATATGCCTGGTTCATAACGTTGAGCGCTCTCTTGAAACTCGATGTGATCCTGTGCCGTAAAGCCGGGGCATTTGATATTCCAGGCCCCGAGTAATGTCGGCCGGCAAAGATCGAAGCATTCCTTCCGAACATACACGACACCAACGGCCGCTGGTCCGAGCATCCATTTGTGAGCATCCGCACTGAGAAAATCGACATACTCGACGGTCGTCGGGAAAGCCCCTAGCGTCTGAATTGCGTCAAGTGAAAACAGGACGTTGCGTTCCCGGAGTAACTTGCCAATGGAGTCAATATCTATCCGATAACCGGAAACAAAGTTGCACGAGGCAAGCGCTACCAAACGGGTCTTGGGAGTTAGTAATCGCTGGACCGTTTCTACCGTGATCTCGCCCATCACGGCGGGCTCGACGAACCGCACGGAGACATCCTGTTCCCGCAGGTTGATCCACGGGTAAACATTGGCCGGGTAATCGTCGAGATAACAGATAACCTCGTCGCCAGGGTGCCAGGCGATACCGTTGGCAAAGAGACTCAGTCCTAAAGAGGTAGGCCCTAATAGCGCAATCTCGTCAGGAGATGCGTGCAGTAAACGACCTGCCGAATCCCGGGTCTGGTTGATCAGAGAGAGTGTTTCGGAAAAGTCACTGAAATCTTCCGAGCACTTCTGGATAAAACGGTTCATTGCTTCTGCAACCGGTCCCGGAAGCGCGGTAACCGCAGCATGCGCCATAAAAATCTTCGACTTGGTGATCGGAAAAAAACGCTGGCGCAAAGCGGCATCCGTGAGCAACGAAGCAAGTAGATCCATCGGGGAAGGAAACGTCGAAACGCAGTGAACGCAATGGGGACGCGGTGTGAAGCAGGAATGCGCGAACGAAGGTAACAGCGGTGAAAGCGCGAAACGTTGTAGCCTCCGCAGACAGCGGATTGAAAAACAAACGAGGAATCGCCGGCTCAGACTGGCGGCGAAGCCGTAGTTCATGATAAGGACTGGCAGACTGTTGGAAAACAGGAGTGGTTGATCGACCCTGTTTTAGCCGAGCCCAAGATCGGCTCCGTTGCCGAGCCCAACCTGGTCGTAGGAGCTAAATCTTTATAGCGGCTCCGCTAGGAGCGGCATCCAAGGTCATGCACCCGAAGGTAAATCATTTTCCCAAGCAGATATCGCTCCTCCGGAGCTAGTCATTTTTTTTGCATTTTGGATCTATAAAAGCTCCGGCTCCTCTGGAGCCGTTTTTCAATCCGCCGTTGGAATTACAACCGAGGCAGAGACCGGCTCCGTAGGAGCTAAATCTTTATAGCAACCGCAGTGTAGAAGCCGTGAGCCGCCTTCGCTGCGCTACGGCGCGCCTGCCTAATTATTTAGGCGCGACGAAGCCTTGGCGGAGTCGGCTCCGCTGAGGAGCGGCATCCAAGGCCATGCACCCGAAGGTAAATGATCGACCCAAACAGATATCGCTCCTATGGACCTTGTCTTTTTTTTTTGCGTCGGTATCTATAAAGATCTGGCTCCTCTGGAGCGGTTTCTCAATCCGTCCTCGCGGAGCAGGCGACTAAAAACCGCGGCTTCGCCGCTGAACGCGCCCTCTCACGCGCGTTCTCGCCTCTCACGGGCGTTCTCGGTTCGGCGGCTGCCTGACGCGTTCTCGGGGTTTATTCTTTCCCCTTCCTCGATCAGTTTCCAGAAACCGGGGCTCTGCTCCAACTGCTCGTCTTCGGCCATCGGCAGTTTGGAGCGAAAAAGGAAATCGCCGATCGTATTCTTGTGAAGAACGCGGTTAACCAGAATCCCTTCCGGGACTCTCGCGAAATAGATCCGGTATTCGTGGGCGCGATACCGGTACAGCTTTTTACCTTCGCGTTCGATGATACCAAAGGCTTTCGAGTCCAGATGATCGAGATTTTCAGGGAGAAACTGAAACTCCGCCAACAGCTCCAGCTGGAGTTTCTTCGGCAGCTTCGCCATCTCCGCCGCACTAATCTCGTTGAAAATGATCTGGTACATGGCGCCCAACGAACTTAGCACAGGTAAGCTCCATCGCATGCCAGAGTGCTCCTGAATATTATTAATGAGCAACGGGGTTTCGTTGGAAATCGAAAAGCGGCAAGCCCGACTTCAGAAGAACGTCTGGATGGCATCAATGATCCGGTAATCGTCATCCACCAGGTAGATCAGCTTCCATTTGTCAAAAGTGGTGCAGGGATGCGATACGCCTAACCCGACCATATTTCCAACCTGCAGCGGGTGGCCTGCCGGAATCCGCATATGAGCATGCTGATCACTGACGCCTATAATCTCGCAGCCGGACAGCTGCCTGTCCGATTCTGCGTGTCTGGTCCATTTAAGCGGGACCGGGTTGCCGGAATCAGTGCCAAAATCGCGCCGGCCGGCGGAGAGAATGGCCAGTTCCGGTTCGGGCCGCGAAAGAACATAGGTCCAGATCTCAAGAGCATCGCCCGGTTGCGGATTTATCTCGGTTGCTCGGCCGGAACGCTGCCCGAGCTCGGCTTGCAACCGGTGATATAATCCGGAATCCTGGGTC
>JAFAVN010000023.1 GCA_019242435.1 Verrucomicrobiota bacterium
ATATCTTTGGACTGATTGGTATTGCCAGCTTTGTCGCTATCTTCTTTGCCGGCCTGTTTGTGAGCACTCTCTGCCTCAGCCGGATAGTAGACCGCTTCGGCCGGAAAACCATCTTCAATTTCTCGTTACTATGGTATTCATGCTGCGCGGTTGCCATGGCCTTTCCTGGAGCCGGTTTGGCGGCATGATTGGAAGCTTTGTCATTGCTGCCATTCTCCAGGAATATCGAAGCCCAGGAGCATTCAGCTTCATTGCCTTCTGGATGATTATCCTCGCCGTAGCCATTGGCGGCTTTGGCCCTCGCACAAGCCGCCTGAGTTTGGAAGAAATCAATCGGCTGCCGGGACTGAATTGAGCGGCGACTATCTCTCTAAATTTTTGCTGGAGGCCGAATCAGCCGGCTGGAGTCCACTGTCGGTAATGGCTTTGGCTGCTACCGGTGAAGCGAGGAAACGAATCAGGGCCTTACCCGCGTCTGGTTCTTTGGCGCCGGCCACTATACCGGCTGAGAAAACCGTGACCTTCTGAAGCTCAGACGGTAACGGGCCAAGCAATTCGATTCCGGCGATTGGCTTCAATTCGCTGATTTGTTGAAACCCGAGCTCCGCTTCGCCTCGGGCGACTACCTGGCCGACAGGTTCAGCCGGGATCATCCGGCTCTTGCCGGCTACTTCTTTGGCGATGCCCAGTCGCTGAAACAGTTCCGAGGATATATAGACGCCGCTGGCACTGTCCGAGTAGGCGATTGATTTTGCGTTCAAAAGTGCGCGCTTCAATGCCTCAACCGAACTGATATCCGGTTTCGGAAAGCCGGCGCGCACCGCGGCGCCGATAACAGATCGCGCCAAATCGACGCGACTATCTGCAATCACCTCCCCTTCCTGAGCTAACTTATCCAGAGCCGATCCGACCATGATCACCACATCGATGGGTTCATGGCGTTGAATTCGCTGGGGCACAGCCTCCGGCGTATTTCCCATAGAAGGTCCCCAGCTGGTAATTAGATGATTGCCCGTCGTACGCTCAAATTCAGGTGTGAGCGCCCGGTAAGCTGCTGCGAACCCGCCGGAGCTGACTACCCTGACGTCGGCAGCAGTCCCGACTCGAAGGGCCACAAACAACCCAGCCAATGTCAGGGCAAGCCAACGACGGAGGATCGAACTCGAATGCAAAGGTAGCTTCATCATCGTACCAGCGGCCGCTTCGCGGATAACACGTAACCCATGACAAATGACAATTGAGAAGGTACGGAGTGGCACGAATCTAGTAGATGTCCGCGGACGAAAGCGACTGGAATCGGCGGAACCTGTCGCGCCGCAGCCTTCGAAGGCGGAACCTGTCGCGCCGTAGCCTTGGCGAAGGCGGAACCTGTCGCGCCGTAGCCTTGGCGAAGGCGGAACCTGTCGTGGTTTGAAATGATGCTTAGTTGGTTCATTCCGAGACCTGATCCGGCTGAGCCGATTGCTAGAACCTGGTGTTACGTAAGAGTGCCGGAGGGCGATCGGCGGCTTTTCATCTTCTTGCCAGGCCGGCGGGACCGGGCTCGGGACTTTGGGAGACACGGGTTCATCACACTGGCCCGGGCGCACGTTCCGCGACTGGATTGCGTAGCAGTCGATGCCACCATCGGTTATTATCTGGACGGATCGGCGCCCGACCGGATCCAGCGCGAAATCATCGTGCCGGCTCGGGCTCTGCCCTACAACGAGATCTGGTTGGTGGGTGTTTCGATGGGCGGCATGGGAGCCTTCTGGCATCAGAGCCGTTACCCTGGCGAAATAGCCGGTCTGATCTTGCTGGCGCCCTTTGTTGGAGATGATCGGAAGCTCTTTACCGAAATCGATACGGCCGGAGGCGCAACCGCGTGGGCTAAAGCACAGCCCGTCAACAATCCCAAGCGCAAAACAGATTACCAAAGAGAGCTTTGGCGTTTCCTGGGCACAATACCCTCCCTACCGGAGCCGCAGCCACAGATCTGGGTTGCCTACGGAGACCGCGATCGCCTGCGCCCTGGAATCGAGCGATTAAGAACCGTGATCCCGCCAGCGCGTTTCTTGCAACTTCCAGGTGCGCATAGGTGGCAAACCTGGAAAGCGGGGTTCGACCAGATTCTGGCGAGAATTGATTGGCCTGGATCAGAACTGAAGAAGCTGCCGAGGCAGCCATTGGACCCGCAAATATGAAAAGATGCAGGCCCGAAACGATTAGAACCGGCAGAACAATTTACGTGTTACTTCGTCGCGAATTCGTCCGCCAGATACTGCTCCGCTGCTGTTAGATCAAATTGGTCTATTAGGAAAAATCGGCGGCGGCTACCGTGTTTGAGCTCTCCAATCAAAAGAGGATCCAAAGCACGGGGTACCGGGTCCCGTATCAGTTCGCTTTTCCACCGCTTCTGTTGATCAACTACAAGATAGAGATTGTCGAAGCGATGTTTGGCAGCAAACGCAAGCTCGCGGGTCCTCTTTGGAAGCAGGCCGTCAAATTCGGCTGTGACCACCAGCTTCTTCCAAGGACAGACGCGATTTAGTAATATTTCAGCTACAACGTAGGCTAGGAATGCGCCCAAACACCATTCTCCTATAAAAAGGAAAGGCGCGGCAGCAGAGTTCGATCCCAAGGCGTGGGAGAAAACGAATGCAAATACGCTGATAATTCCAACAGCAGCGGACACGCGCATTGCCATCCGTTCGGCCTGCATCCTGGGCAGGTTGATCTTTCTGATAAACTCCTGCGTCCTTTCAAAAGGCAGATAGCTGGCAAGGCTCTCGGGCTCTGCGTTAGTGAACACAGAAGCTAAAGTGACTTCACAGGTTAATTGATGGCTACCTTCAAGATTGAACACGGCGAAGACGGGCAGCTCTGCGCCGCTGCGCTCATCTTGATATGTTTGCAGAAGACCGTGCGGATTGAACTTTTGTAGGTGACGAACGGCTTTTGGTGCTTTCGCCAGGATAGTTTTCCCTTGTTCAGATTCTCTTTCTAAGGGGAACAGATCAGGAGGACCATCCACGGCGACAGGTCGGCAGTAATTCTGCCGGAGCAGGTTGAGATTCTGACTCATAACGTCTCCCGTTAAGATTTATTGGCCTTCAGGTCGCCTATTTCAACAGGGTCCCTGAAAGAGTTGTCAGACCCTAATTTCGCCGAGTTCCTTCTCATGCGCAAGGGCGTTGAGCGAGCGAGTGAGGGGAAACGCTGTGAAAGTGCGTCAACGCCGTCAAATGCGCGCGGTGACGCTGATGCGCCGGTGAGGCCCCGATGCGACGCCACGCCCAACGCGCGAGGACGCCCAACGCGTGGCGATACCGACGCGTGGTGACACCCAACGCGTGGTGATGCCCAACGCGCGAGGACGCCCAACGCGTGG
>JAFAVN010000174.1 GCA_019242435.1 Verrucomicrobiota bacterium
CATGGAAGACCGTGAGAATCGGTCACAGTAGCGCTGCGGTATCGAGTTACGATTCTCCAATGTGATCGGCGTCACAGAAGCCAATCAATCGCGAGATTGGTGAAGGCTGGAGAAAAGGCGCCCTTGGATAAGGGCACAAGCTCGGAGTCCGAATACTTGGCCACAGGTTTTTTTCACCGGATCGCTGACAGCGATCAGAGAAAACTTCATCGCACTAATGAAGAGTGAAATGAATGACCACCCAGCCACCATCAGATAAGCGACAGCCGCCCGTGCCGGCGGTTACCGAGGAATTTTCTAACCTCGAGCAGGACATTATCCACCGTTTAATTCTCGCCCGCCGAGATATTCGGCACTTCCGTCCGGACCCAATCAGCGAAAGCGTACTTTTCCGGATTTTGGCAGCAGCTCATGCCGCGCCATCGGTCGGGCTGATGCAACCTTGGAACTTTATCCTCGTCGACTCGCTCGATATTCGCCGGCAAATCAAGAGCAGCTTCGAGGCGATAAACACCCAGGAGCGGCTTAAGCTCGAGGGCGATCCGCGAGGCGATCTATACGGCTCCTTGAAATTGGAAGGGATTCTTGAAGCCCCATTGAACATCGCAGTTACCTGCGATCACTCTCGAAGCGGATCCTTTGTTCTCGGGCGCGCCCCGATGCCGCGGACGGCTGCTTACAGTGTTTGTCTCGCGATCGAAAATCTTTGGCTGGCTGCGCGGGTCGAGGGGGTTGGGGTTGGTTGGGTCAGCATTCTTGATCCAGACGCAGTCAGCGGCATTCTCAAGTTGCCGCCTGAAATCGAACTAATTGCTTACCTCTGTGTCGGCTATCCGATCGAGTTTCGCTCGAAACCGATGCTGGAAGAAGTTGGTTGGAAAAATCGGGAACAACTGCAGCCGTTCGTATTTACCAACCGCTGGGGCAATCCGCGGAAGCTAACGGAGGGCCGAGTGCCGCTGTTAGAACAGCCGTTTCCTAAACCGGACACGGCAATCACGCAGGCAGCTCAACTCAAAATAGATCGCAAAACCAAGCCCTTAGGATCGCTTGGCGTCCTGGAAAAGGTGGCGGTGCGTTTAGCTTCGCTACAACAGACGTTGGAACCGCGGCTCACCCAGAAACGAATCTGTATTTTTGCGGGCACACATGGCGTAACCGCTGAAGGAATCAGCGCTTATCCCGGCGAAGTGACGGGTCAGATGGTGTTGAACTTTCTGGCCGGAGGGGCAGCGATCAACGTGCTCGCGCGGCAGGCAGGGATCGATCTTTACATCATTGATACCGGAGTCGATATGTTCTGGCCGCAGGAAATCGCTAATCGACCAAACTTTTTCATGCGTTCGATCCGGCGCGGAACTCGGAATTTTCGGAACGAACCGGCCATGTCGCCGCTGGAATGCCGGCAGGCGATCGACATCGGGCGCGAGCAAGCTCAAAAGGCACACCAGGAAGGCGTGGACGTCCTGGGAATCGGTGAGATGGGCATCGGCAATACGACCGCCGCATCCTGTTTGCTGGCCGTGTTATGTGGTTTCAGCCCTGCTGAGGCGGTTGGTCGGGGAACAGGAGTTACCGACGCCGTTCTCGCTCGAAAAGTGGACGTCGTCAGCAGAGCCATTGAGCGCCACGCAGCCACCGCTGCCGGCCTGCTGTATTCTGCTAGCCGTAGCGAAGCGACGGTGGACCTGTCGCGCCATAGCGAAGCGACGGCGGAAGAACTCGGTTTCTATTGGCTCCAGGTAGTCGGGGGATTCGAGATCGCCGCAATGACAGGCGCCATTCTGGCGGCTGCGGAAATGAGTCTGCCCTTGGTGGTGGACGGTTTCATCGCGACTGCAGCCGCCGCTGCCGCTTTTCGAATCAACCCGAAATCCCGGGACGTTTGCTTTTTCAGCCACCGTTCGGATGAGCAGGCGCACGGTAAAGCCTTACGCGCTCTCGGCGTGGAACCTTTACTCGACCTTAAGATGCGGCTGGGAGAAGGAACTGGTGCCGCGTTAGCCATGCCCATCCTGGAGGCTGCCGCGAAGCTTCTCTCTGAAATGGCAACCTTTGATTCCGCCAGCATCTCCGGCGCAATACCAGACCAGGAACCGTCAAATGAATGAGGTTGGGCTCCTAACCGCGGCGCGCCGGCAGATGGATATCTTTCTGGCAGCAGTGATGTTTCTCACTCGCCTGCCAGTTGGCAAGCTGCACCAATTCCGAATAGAAGACCTGGCTTCTTCGGCCGTTTATTTCCCGGTGGTTGGTGCATTCGTCGGATTGGCTGGGGGCCTGGCCTTGTTGACCGCGTTGGTATTGCCGTCGTTCATGGCCGTGTTGATTTGCATGCTGGTTACCATCTGCCTGACCGGCGGTTTACACGAAGATGGTT
>JAFAVN010000217.1 GCA_019242435.1 Verrucomicrobiota bacterium
CTGTGCTTCCTTCAGTTCGATCGTTGTCGGAATTCATAGCTTTTCCCCTTCAGGGAATGGGGTGATGCACGGTCACTAGTTTAGTGCCGTCCGGGAAAGTCGCTTCCACTTGAATTTCTGGAATCATTTCGGGTATGCCCTCCATCACTTGATCTCTTCGCAGTACCGTTGTGCCGTACTGCATGAGTTCGGCAACGGTTTTACCATCTCGAGCGCCTTCCAACAGTGCTGCCGTGATGAAAGCCGTGGCCTCAGGATGATTCAGTTTCAGGCCCCGTTGTAGCCGCCGTTCCGCCAGCAACGCAGCAGTGAAAATTAAGAGCTTATCCTTTTCGCGCGGAGTCAGGTTCATTCAAACTTGAAAAGATAAAATGCAAATGGCGCCCGAAGGGCAAAACAAATCTATGGGTTGGCCAACCTCAGGACGTGGAGGGTAGCCGCTGTGCCGGCGACGAACTCTGTCGGCACAATACAGGCGGCTCCCGGAATTGGCTCAGGAGTGATCGGCAGATCTGACACCACGGATTCCATTTGGACTGCATCCAGATTAATTCCGGCAGCTGGGTACTTCCCCGGGAGCCGCCTGTCGCTGCTCACAGAGTTCGCAAATGATAAAGCGGCTCCCCTCCACGCCGAAGGGTCGCATCGGTTTGTAGATTAAAGAAGCTTTTACGTTGCCCAGAGTCGTAACCGTTTCGCTGAACGCCCGTGTACCACCGGCCGCATTGTCGACCAACACTCGATCAACAGATGACGCAATGGTTCGATCTTCTGTGCCAGCGCGCGTAAAACGATCACACCGTTGGGTAAACAGGTAACGCCGGCGCGCAGGTTATCTGTAAATGGTAGTTGGGTAGCTAACCTTTGAGCTAACTCCGAAGTACAATTCTGTCCCACTGCCCATAAGGTCCCGAAAATTGGAAACGATCCCAGCCCTTGCGGAGCGTACCGGATACCTGAGAAAGCCATGAAATTGGCACGCTCCGCCCAAAGCAACTCACCGGTTGATCGGACAAACTCGGTCGTACTTCGGTATTCGCCGCTCTCCCACTTTTCACCCTTTGCCCTGCGACCAAGCGCCACAACGTCCCAACCGGCAGCACTGGCGTCTTCTGCCAACTCGAGCCGGAACCGAGTCTCAACCCGAGAACTTTCAAACAGAATACTCTCCTGGGGAAGCCAGTCGAGCTGAGCACCGGCACCGAGCCGGATCCACACTTCTTGACGGGCAAACCGGTCCCGCGACTTGTACCATTTGGAAGCCGCAGGAGTACTAAGAACCGTTTTTGCCTCCCCCTCCTGAACCACCCGAACTTCGACCGAATCGCCTTCCGCCATCCCGCCCGGCGGGTGGAGAACAACCGCGTGACAGACCGAGCGGCCTTCAGGGTATAGGGGCTTCTGGACCTGTAAAGGCCCAGTATGCCGCCGCTCGGTCATAACCGTACGATTGTCCTGATACACGAACCTTAGCTGCAGATCCGCAGTCCAATTAGGGAGGGATGCTTCCAAAACGGACGAAACCTCACACAAAGGCACCAAGTCACAAAACTTCTATCAATTCTTAACTATCTCGTGGTGCTCTTTTGTGCGCAGCGTGAAGCTTAATAGGAGTGGCCAGGCCGGCTGGGATCTGGCAGTTAGGAAATCGCCGCGGTGCTACCGTCCCGCAGTCTTCTTTTCGAGCTCTTGGTCCAACCCCTTCAGGAGGAAAGGCTCAGCCTTAACCTGCTGATAAGTGCTCAGAATCTTGAATTGCCCGTTCGCAGTCGTCTCACCCATGTAGACGTTCTTCGTCGCATGATGGTTTGTCTGCATCGTAATCTTGCCTCCCGGACCATCGAAGCTGACGGCATCGTTCTCAAGAACAGTGCGAACTTTGTCGACATCGAATGTGCCGGCCTTTTCGACCGCCTTTTTCCATAGATATGCGCCATCGTAGGAAAGGACCATCGGGCTGTCTACCGCCCGCTTTTCCTTAACCACACCCGGATAACTTTCCGTTTTTAGCCACGCATTCCAGCGCTCCAGGAAAGCCTTGTTCTCCGGCGTTCTCAACGACATGAAATACGTCCAGCATCCCAGTTCCCCAACAAGATCTCTCGTCGGTAGACTACGCAGCTCGTCTTCCGCTAGACTAAAGGAAACAACCGGGCAGTCTGCGGGACTAAGCCCGGCTGAGGCGATCTCCTTGAAGAACGGCACGTTGGAATCCCCATTGATGGTATTGATAACGCAGGCGTCACCGCCAGCGGCGAATTGCTTGATCTCAGAGACAATCTGCTGAAAATCCGTGTGGCCGAAGGGCACGTATTTACCGGCTGATATAACTTTGCCGGAGCTGTCCCTGCGAAGCCCGCCGCCGATATTTTCGACCGGAACGCCTTTGGTCTGGAGATATTTGAAGAGAATAAGGTTGGTGGTCTGCGGATAGACGTAATCGCTCCCGACCAGATAAAACTTCTTCTTACCCTGTGCCAGCAGGTAATCGACCGCGGGCGTAGCTTGCTGGTTTACTGCTTCGGCGGTGTAAAAGATGTTTTTCGAAAGCTCCTCGCCTTCGTATTGCACCGGATAAAACAGCATACCGTTGTCCTGTTCGAAAACCGGAAGAACCGACTTGCGGCTCACTGAGGTCCAACAGCCGAACACCACCGCTACCTTGTCCTGTTGCAGCAACTGTTTCGCCTTTTCAGCAAACAATGGCCAGTTGGAAGCGCCGTCTACAACGATCGGTTCAACCTGTTTCCCAAGAACACCTCCGCTCTTGTTTATTTCGTCGAAAGCGAACAACAGCGTGTCGCGTAACGACGTTTCGCTGATCGCCATTGTGCCGGACAAGGAGTGCAACACACCGACCTTAACTTTACCGCTGCTCAGGTCGACTTCGTTGGCTCTTAAAAGTCCCGTCCAGGCAAGAGACATCGCTATCAATGCCACCCAAGCCGCTCTGAGAGGTGAGGCGCAATTGGCGGTCGGTGATCGGTGGGATGCGCGAAACTTATCGCTTCCTGGGAGGAGAGCGCCCCGACCCATTCTGGTTTTGAGGACGTATTTCATCTTCTGTTTCTTTGGTAACCTTGTTATCTGCTTGTTGATCGTCGCACCGTTTGGAGAGATTCGAGGGAGGGTCTAGTCCGAAAACCGGACAACGAGCGTCGATCCCGTCCAGATAAGCACGACCCGTGCCCAAAGATGGTGCCGGCACCCTCTGGTCCGCCGGCGCCGGATTGAAAAACTGACGAGCCGGACCCAGCAGCGAAGCCACGACCCGTCATAGCGTCGTCCGCTGACGGCGGGTTGAAAACCGCTGACGCTCTAGCCGGACCCAGCAGCGAATCTGCGATTCATTAAAGCCTCTAGAGGCCGGAGTTTCGGGCTTCTAGAAAAAAGTCCATCGTCTCGGCATCTCCAAAACAGCTCACAGCTGCAAAATCTCTGTAGCCAGATTTCGTGAGAATTGTTGCGTTTGATTCATCCGCAACATTGTGAGCATTTCTGGCACGCCTTCCAAAAAACACCTGACCGTCTTTGCATAAAAAACACTTGTACCCCCGACCGTACCTATTCCTTGACGGCGTTCGCGCTGGTTCACGGCATTGCCCGCGTTCGCGGCGTTCAGGGCGTTCGCGGCGCCCCTCGCTGTAGCATTTTTGGCAAGGATACTGCTCGTCGACTATTTTAATGCACAGGCTGAAGCTTTTTTGCCTTGTGGCGATGCTGGCGCCTCCCCTGCTCTACGCGGAAACCGATCCCGAGGCGCCCACCCGGTCGGCTATCGCGCGGGCCGTCACCAGTTCGGCGGCCGATCAGGAGTCGATCCTTAACCAGTTGGCCGCTTCCGGTGGCGTCTCAAAAGCCCAGCGCGACCTCCTCGTTTCGTGGAATAACGGGGAGATCTACCTTTACGACGAGCCAGACGGCAAGACAGTTCCAGTCGTTCTCGAGCAGCCGGATACGACCGATAAAACCCGGGCGTTCAGGGTGGATACTGGTGAATTACTGCGGGATTCGAACGGCGCGCCGGTCATGATCGACCCGACCACCGCAACTGCGGCCGATATAAACGCCGTACTGCGAAAAAAAATACAACGGACACTGGATCTTTTGGGTCTGTCGGATCCGAATCCTGATGTCCGGGCAGGCACGGCTTTTAAACTCGGTTCATCGCAAAAAGCCGAAAATCTCGCAGTCCTGGAGACGCGGCTCAAACTGGAAAAAGACGCCAGAGTGAGCAAAATACTGCACGAAGCAAAGGCTCTTATAGCGCTTGCGGATACAGCGCGCCCGGACCGGCAGGTCGCTGCTGCGAACACTCTCGCACAGCTAAACTGTATCGGCGGGCTAGACGCTCTTACCGGCTTGACGGAGAGCAAGAACGTGTCGCCTGAAGTCAAGCAGGCCGCGGCGAAGGCAACTCAGTCCATCCGGAATTATCTTTCAGTCGTCAACTTCTTCGGAACCATTTTTCGCGGTTTTAGCTTGGGTTCGATTCTCTTGGTTTCCGCACTAGGACTGGCCATCACTTTCGGCCTGATGGGGGTGATCAACATGGCCCATGGTGAAATGATCGCCGTCGGCGCCTACACAACCTACGTCGTCGAAAATGTTTTCCGGGACGGTCTCGCCCTGTCTCCCCTCGGCGTCCGGATCGTGCTCCCCGGTCTGCATCTCAGCGGATGGCCCTTCCAGACCTATTTCATTTTCGCTATCCCTTTGTCATTTCTGGCGGCTGCCCTGGCAGGCCTCGCCCTTGAACGATTAGTGATCAGGTTTCTTTACCGCCGCGTACTGGAATCCCTGCTGGCGACGTGGGGTGTTTCGCTCATTATGCAGCAATTGTTCCGTCTGGTTTTCGGAGCCAATAATGTTCAGGTGAATTCCCCTTCGTGGCTCCTCGGCAATTTCACGATCAGCGATGTCATTCTTGGCTATAACCGAATTTTCGTGATCGCGTTCGCCGTCCTGATTGTTATCGGAACCTGGATACTCCTAACCAAGACGCCACTGGGCCTGTTCATCCGGGCGGTGATTCAAGATCGGGACATGGCGGCTTGCATGGGGGTGCCCACTGAGCGAGTTAACATGCTTACCTTCGCTTTCGGATCCGGCCTGGCTGGATTGGCAGGAGCGTTTCTCTCTCAAATCGGGAACGTCGGACCCAGCCTGGGGCAAAGCTATATTATCGACAGCTTCATGACAGTCGTGGTTGGCGGAGTCGGAAGCATCGCCGGCACCGTGGCTTCGGCACTCGGCATCGGCCTTTCGGACCAGGTGCTTCAACAGCTCCTGGGTTCACCCGTGCTCGGGAAAATTATGGTGCTGGCCATCATCATCCTCTTTCTACAATGGAAACCAGGAGGGTTTTTCCCAACCAGAAGCCGTAGCTTGGACAGCTAACACTATTGCCGCCGTATGCAAAAGAGCTTCCCTAAGGCCGAACTCTGGGGCATCGGGCTAGGAACCATTATCCTTCTCGGCATTCTACCGGCGCTAAACGCTTTTGTCCCGGAGAGCAGCGTTTTTCATATCAGTGATTTTACCATCAATTTGTACGGCAAATATCTGTGCTACGCCGTGCTGGCAATCAGTGTGGATCTGCTTTGGGGTTACACCGGGTTACTCAGTCTCGGGCAATGCTTATTCTTTGCATTAGGCGGTTATGCCTTCGGTATGCACCTGATGCTGATGATCGGCAAGCTCGGCCAGTACCACAGCGACCTTCCTGATTTCATGGTGTTCCTCGGCTACCCCGCCCTGCCGCTCCATTGGGTACCGTTCCGCAATTTCTGGTTCGCCGTCGCTGCTGTGATTCTGGCGCCGGGTCTTTTAGCCTTGGTCTTCGGCTTTTTAGCGTTTCGTTCGCGGATCCGGGGTGTCTATTTCTCTATTCTGACCCAGGCGCTGACCTACGGCGCTTGTCTGATGTTCTTCCGCAACGACTTCACCTTCGGCGGCAACAACGGACTGACGGATTTCAAGTTTATCCTGGGTTATGATATCCGGAGTCCCGCGACTCAGCGGTCCTTATTCATCGCCACCGGCGCTCTTCTCGTAGCAACCTATGCCTTTTGCCGGTGGCTGACGCGAACGAAATTCGGGAAGATCCAACGAGCTTTGCGCGACGGTGAGAATCGGGTCTTGTTTTCTGGCTATGCAGCAGCCAATTTCAAACTTTTCGTATTCGTAGTGAGCGCCATTATCGCTGGTCTAGCAGGCGCGCTCTATGTGCCCCAGGTCGGAATTATTAACCCGAGTGAGATGGCGCCCGACAAGTCTTTGGAAGCCGTAGTCTGGGTCGCCGTGGGAGGCCGCGGAACACTGATCGGCCCCATCATTGGCGCGATCGC
>JAFAVN010000271.1 GCA_019242435.1 Verrucomicrobiota bacterium
CCAAAATCGCGGAGCGGAAGAAAGCGACACCTGCTCAGATCGCGCTCGCCTGGCTCCTTGCCCAGAGGCCGTGGATCGTGCCGATTCCAGGCACCACGAAGCCGGCCCGGATGGAGGAAAATATCCGTGCGGCAGCGATTGATTTGGCGCCGGAGGATCTCCGCGAGATCGACAACGTAAAGTTTACGGTGCAAGGAGAGCGCTATCCGGAAGAACTTGAACGCCTAACTTACCGCTGAACAGTGGTCTGGAACCGGACGGAGGAAAATAACTATGGGGTGCAACTCTTGAGGAGAATTCACAATGGGAGCCTGGTCAAAAGACGAACTGCACAGAGTCGCGGAGGCCGATGATTTACCTATCTCGCCTTTACGTGAGGACAGGGTGACCTACGGCACACCGACCTGGATTTGGTCTGTCGCAATCGATGATGCACTCTACCTGCGCGCTTATAACGGACAAAAATCGTTGGTATCAGGCTGCGCTGCGGCAGAAAGCGGGCCGGATTATCGCTGCCGGTGTGACCAAGGAGGTCACATTCGAGCCGATCGACGGACAGATCAATATCCGAATCGATGATGCCTATCGGACGAAGTATCACGATAGCCCCCACCTTAGCCCAATGATCAGCACGCGTGCCCGCTCTGCAACCGTTAAGGTCATGCCATACGGGAAGTGAATCATTTTTCAAATTCGAATAACAGCTAACGACATCACAAAACCGGAGGCCTATGAATACCAGAAAAATTGCGTTGGTGACCGGCGGCAACCGCGGAATTGGCAAGGAAATCGTAAGGCAACTCGCGGCTAAGGGTTTCCGCGTTGTCTTAACTGCGCGTGATCCAAAAGCCGGAGCCAAAACCGCATCGACGGTCAAAGGAGATGTCGAATTCCTTGCGCTCGACGTCGCCGATGACCGGAGTATCGTGCAGGCTGCCGAAGATTTCGGTAAACGATCGGACCGGCTTGATGTGCTGGTTAACAACGCCGGAATCTATCCCGATGAAGGATTCAATATCCTGACTGTTCCGCGGGAGTTACTTGTTAAAACCTTTCAGAGTAACACCTTTGGCGCGATCAGAGTAATACAAGCTTTTCTCCCGTTTCTGAGCCGAGCGGATCAAGCCCGCATTGTTAACCTCTCGAGCGGTTATGGTGAGTTAGGCGGGTTGTCTTCTGGCGTTCCGAGCTATTGTCTGTCGAAACTGACTTTGAACGGAGCGACGATTATGCTGGATCAAGCCCTCCGTAACGGGGGTATCGCTGTGAACTCGGTCTGCCCGGGCTGGGTCCGGACCGATATGGGCGGCCCAAATGCCCCCACGCCGGTCGAGGACGGTGCGGATACCGCTGTCTGGTTGGCAACCGAGGCGCCGCATTCATTCTCGGGAAAGTTCTTCCGGCAGCGCCGCGAAATTTCTTGGTGAAACTCCTTCCCAGACATCGTATCTCGAAAAAGTTTTATCAGAGAAAAGATCTGGTTAGCAGAGAGCCATCAGCTCTGGATGAATAGGAATCCAGCAGATCCCAAGCGGTGCCAAAAAAATTGCGCCTTTCTAACCCGGACTCCTAAGAAAGGCGACATTCTCAGCGCTCAGCGTAGTTTTGGCGGCTTCGATTGATTCAAGAAGATCGGCGCTTTTTTTCGGCCCAATGATCGGAAAGACTGGGAACGCCTGGTTGAGTAGATACCCGAGCACGATTGCTCCAACACTCACACCGATGGTCGCTTGGAGTGTTTTGATCCGTTTATAGCGCTCCTGGTTTTCCGGACTGTGGAATAGCCCCCTGACCAAAGCGGAAGCCCGATCGATCGTGCCGTTTTCCAAGCGGCGGAAATACCCGTTTGCCTGCGCAGTATAGGGGAACGCTGCAATGTTATGATGGGCGTGCCATTTAGCAAAGGAATCATCGGTATAAGCCCAGGTTTTATCCCCTTTCGAAGCATCCGCTTTGGCCAGGCTCCATTGATTCTGAATTCCGACGAAGCACTCGATACCAAGTTTTTCCGCCGAAACCCTAGCTGTTTCCGCGCGAGCCTGGGTCCAGTTCGACAGACCACTGTATCGAATCTTTCCTGATTTTCGAAAATCTTCGAGCATCAAAATGATCTCTTCGACTGGAGTGCCGGGATCATCCCGGTGCAGCCAGTAAATGTCGATGCAATCAATCCCAAGTCGCTTCAGACTTGAATTGAGGTCGGATTCAACAACTGGCTTGGACATACGTGGTTTGTCCATGGAATCGAGCCGGGGATGAGCGCCTTTGGTCGAAATGATCAGTTGGTCTCTGTTTTTGCGTCTTCGCAGCCACTGACCAAGAAAGGTCTCGCTTCGATGCTCACCATTGGGAAGCCATGCGGCGTAAATCTCGGCAGTGTCCAGCACGTTTCCGCCGGCATCCAAATACGTTTCGAGAACTTTTTCTGAGGAGGATTCGTCCACGGCGGAGCCGAACTCGGCGGTACCGAGGCAGAGCACTGAGGCATTGAGATTCGTGCGCGGAACAAGGCGAGTTTTCATTTTGTTATAGCGAGGAGTTATTTCAGAAGGATATGGCCGATTGACAGGCAAGGTGAGAATTTGCTCGAGCACCGGCCATATTTGGAGATCAGTTCGCACACTCGCGCCTTGATTTTCAAGTGCAGTATGGCATTTCGATTTCAACCTACCTTCTCGCATACCTGAGAGCGACCCGCCTGCCCAAGG